>CALMOL010000364.1:0-2049 GCA_937871685.1 uncultured Verrucomicrobiota bacterium | reverse complement strand
CCCCCCCACCCCCCCCCCCCCCCCCCCCCCCCCCCCGCCGGGCCCCCCGGGCCCCCGGGGGCAAAACTCTCCCCTATGCCGCCGCCGGCTTGCCGGCCTTGTTCTCGAAGATGCGGAGGATCGACGGGGCATCCTCGGCGCCGGCCAGCGCTTCGCGCACGGCCTTGTCGTTCAGCAGCTTGGCGATGGCGGCCAGGGTGCGCAGGTGGACCTGGAATTCGTTCTTCGGCACCACGAAAAGGACGATGAATTTTACGGGCGCATTATCCAGCGACTCGAACTCGATGCCGCCAGGCGAGCGACCAAACGCGGCGACCACTTCCTTCACGCAGTCCGACTGCGCGTGCGGGATGGCGATGCCGAAGCCGATGCCCGTGCTCATCGTCTCCTCGCGCTGCCGCAGCGAGGCCAGCACGTTCTCCTTGTCGTCCTCCAGGATGCGCTTGGCATCCACGAGCACGTCCACCAGTTCCACGATGGCGGACCAGCGGTCGGTGGCGCGCAGCCGCGGGACGACTTGCTCGGGCGTGAGAAGGTTGGCCAGCGTCATGGACTTTAAAGGCGGGCGCGAGGTTAGCGCCGCGCCCAAAAAGGGCAATTCATTCCGCGTCAGGGCGCTGCCTGAGCTGCTTGACGGCGCCGCGCCTCCGCTTGGACTCGCGGAAGGCGGCCCGGATGCCGCGCGGGCGGGGGGCATTGCGACGGCGGGTCTTCTCGCGCTCGGACACAACGGCGTCGGCCGCCTCGCGGCGCTCGCGCTCGATCAGGGCCACGAGGCGCTCGCGGGCCAGGACGCGGTTGCGGGCCTGGGAGCGGTGGTCCTGGGCCGTCACGGCGCGGCCGGAAGGCGCGTGGCGCAGCGTCACGGCGGTGGACACCTTGTTCACGTTCTGGCCGCCGGGGCCGGAGGAGCGGGCGAAAGATTCCTCGAAGTCCTCGCCGCGCAGCCCGAGACGCGCGAGGGCATCGCGCCAGCGTTGTTCGTCGGCGGAGAAGGGCATGGCGAATGGTCAGGCAGCCTCGGGCGGGATGGTTGTCCGCAGCACGCTCGCGGGACGGGTCGTGGGCGTGGGCGTGAGTTGGGCTTCGTCGAGCGACGCCGGGACGAGAAACCAATCGCCCACGCCGAAGCTCGCGCCGTTGCACTCGACCTGGCCGGCGAGAACGGTGCAGATGGCGAAGCGCCCAGCCTTGACCGCGAGCGCGGGCTGCGGCGCATCCAGGGCGAGGCGCTCGACGCGGAAGCACGGACAATCGACGAGCACCCCGGCGTCGCCCGGGCAAAGGGCGGGGGAGTGGTCGTCCCAGTCGATTGAGAGCAGCGACTCCGCCACGTGGAGCTGGCGCGGCCGGCCGTCGAGCCCGGGCCGGTTCCAGTCGAAAACGCGGTAGGTGGTGTCGGAATTCTGCTGCACCTCGGCGATGATCAATCCCGCCCCGATGGCGTGGAGGCGGCCGCTCGGCAGGAACATCGCGTCGCCCCCTTGGACCGGCAGGCGCTGGACGCAGTCGGCCGCGTGACCCTCGCGCAGGCCGTCCTCGAACTCGTCGCGGGTGACTCCCGGCACGAGGCCGGCAAACAGCTCGGCGCCCGGCTCGGCGTGGGCCACATACCAGAGCTCGGTCTTCGGCTCGCCGTGGAGCAGAGGGCATACTTCCGCGGGCGGATGGACCTGGAGCGAGAGGCGCTCGCAGGCGTCGATCCACTTGCACAGGAGGGGGAAGCGCGGCGCGTCCGGGAGGTCCTCGCCGAAGATTTCCGCGCGCCGCTGCGTCCAGAGCTCGTGGAGCGTCCGCCCAGCGAGCGGGCCGCCGCGCACCACGCTCTGCGCCTCGGGGCGGTCCACGATCTCCCAGGTCTCGCCGACCGTCGCGCCGGGCGGCAGTTGGCGGCCGAATGCTTCCTCCAGGCGCCGGCCGCCCCACACGCGTTCCATGCAGAGCGGCTCGAAGGCGAGGGGTTGATGGAGGGGGGCGGCCATCGGGGGGCGGAAGAAAACTCGAAACTCGAAGTTCGAAAGGAGGGAAACTCGCAGCTGGGAGTTGGGA
>CALMOL010000363.1 GCA_937871685.1 uncultured Verrucomicrobiota bacterium | reverse complement strand
GGCCGAGGCAGGCCGGCGCCGGGGCAGTTGGGTCCGGCGTCGGGCATGGGCAAGGCCAGCGCCGGGGTGACCTTGCCCCGGCGCCGGGGCGTAGGCACCCCGGCGCTGGGGTCCGCTTGTCCCGACCCGACTTGACGTGCGACGCGTCCGGCCGGCACGCTCAGGCCAATCGCGGACTAAAACTTCCACTCCGCGCCGCCGTAGAAGCCGCGGCGCAGGGCGGGGTAGCCAGGCACTTCCTCGTAGCGCCGGTCAAAAAGGTTCTCGATCCGTCCCGTCAGCCGCAGGCGCGGGTGCACCTGGGCACGGAGCCACAGGCGGCCCGCGCCGTAGGAGGGAATGTCGCGGTTCGGCGAGCCGAAGACCAGCTCCTCGCGCGCGTTGACGTAGCGGTATTCGAACCCGGCGGCGAGGCGATCCTGCCACCAGCGGTAGGAGACCGAGCCCGCCACCTGCTGCCGCGCGCGGCGGGGCAGGCGGGCGTCGCCGGTCTGCGAGATGTCGGCGTCATTCGTGCGGCGCGCGTCGAGATACGTGTAGGTGGCCGAGAGGATGAGCTTTTCCAGCGGCTCCCAGCGGGCGAAGGCTTCCACGCCCTGGGTGCGCGCGCGGCCGAGGTTGAGCGTGTTGAAGTTGCCGTCGAAGCCGATGACGTTCGAAAGGCGGTTGTAGAAGTAGTTCGCGCCGAAGCGCACCCGGCCGCCGGCGAGGGGCTGCTCGAAGCCGATGTCGCCGCCGAGCGAGCGCTCCGGGTCGAGCACGTCGTTGACGTTGGAGCGGAAGATCTTGTCCTGCGGCGTCGGCGGCGCGAAGCCGGAGGCGAACGACCCGCGCAGGATCGTGCCGGTGGCGGCGATGCGATACGACGCGGCCACGCGGCCGGTCCACTCGGTGCCGAAGTCGTTGAAGTGGTCCACGCGGCCCCCGACGACGACCAGCAAGTCCGGGATCGGCTTCAGCGTGAGCTGGACGAAGCCGGCGGTGTCTTCCGAGCGGTCGAAGATGTAGGTTTGGAGCACGCCGTTGGCATCCGTGAAGGGGTAGAGCGGCCGGTATTGCTCGGCCTTCGTGCGGCTGTAGAAGACGCCCGCCGTCACGCTGAGCCAGCGCGTCAGGTTGGCGTCGGCCTGGATCTCGGCCTGGGTGCGGCGGAAAACGGCCTTGGTCGGATTGCGCGGGTCGGGGAGGAAGCCGAAGTCGTTGTTCGGATCGTTGACCTGTTCCTCGCGGTCGAAGGAAACGAAGGCGCGCAGCTTCAGCCAGTCGGCGGCCTTCCACTCGACGTTCGGCGCGAAGAGCCAGCGCTGCGTGAGGAGGTTGTCGGTGTCGCGGCCGGGCGCGGTCTCGCGCGGCTGGCCGACGGGGGCTTGGCCGGGATTGCCGGTGTCGTCGCGCGAGGCGGTGGCGAGCAGGCCGAGGCGCAGGCGGCCTTCGAGCGCGCGGGGGGACCAGCCGAGATTCAGCAGGCCCTGCGTGGAGCGGTATTCGTTGTTGGCGCGGTCGTTGTCGGTGTCGAGCCGCTGGCCGGCGACGAGCAGGTCCCAGTCACCGAGCTTGAGCGAGGTGGCGGCGCGCTCCCGGAAGGTGCCGAAGGAGCCGCCCTCGGCGGAAACGGTGGCGGTCGGCGCGCCGGTGCCGCGGGCGGAGAAGAGCTGGATGGTGCCGGCCAGCGCGCGCGGCCCGTAGAGCGTGGACTGCGGCCCGCGCTGCACCTCGATGCGGTCGAGGCCGGCGGTGGAAAGGTCGGCGAAGTTGAAGAGGCCGGCGAGGCCCTGGTTCAGCGGGATGCCGTCGAGCAGCACCTGGGTGTGCTCGCTCTTTAGGCCGCGCGTGAACACCGAGGTGAGCTGGCCGGGGGCGCCGGTCTGCACCACGTCGAGGCCGGGCACCTCGCGCAGGGCGTCGGCCACGCGGTCGATCTGGCGCTCGGCGAGGTCGGCCGCGCGCAGGGTGGTGACGGCGGCGGGCGAGAGATCTTCCTCGACCGGCGAGCGCGTGGCGGTGACGACCACGCGCGGAGGGGAGTCCGCGGCAGGAAGGGCGGGGGTTTGCTCGGCCGCGCGAAGGGCGGCGAGAGCGATGAACAAGGAGCCGGCAAAACCGGCCCAGCGAAGCGAGGGCAACATGAGGATGGCGAGGGTTGGCACGAGCAAGGCCAACCGCCTCCGCCCGCGCGCGGCCAAGCCGCGCGCGCACGAATGCCGCATGAGCCTCCTCGTGGTTTTCGGGCGAAACCACGGCTTGGGCCCGCCGGTGAGGGCGGGCCCGGAGGAGTGCGATCCGGTCAAGTATTCTGGCTTCTGGCTTCCCGCGCGCCCCGCAGGCGGAACGCGCGATCCTTGCCCCGGTCTTCACCGGCCGCGCTCCCGCCGGGAAGGCGGGAAGCACAGGCCGATTGACGGCTTTCGCATCGGGACTCGTATCCAGTGACAGCAGCGCGACTGCTCCCGATTCTCACGGGATTCCATGGCGCGGACCACTCCGCCGACGCCCCGTGGGAGGGGCCTCGGCGAAAGCCGCGCGAGAACAAACGCGCGGCCACTTCGCGGCGATCATGCCGTGGCCGGGGCCGGAAGGCAAGTCCGGCTGGATCGCATCCGACGGCGCTCGCGCCGTGGATTCGTGATATCTCTCCCGCCCATGCCCGCCGCCGTCTCCGAGACCTTCCTGCGCGAGTGCCACCTCCTCCTGGAGGAGGCTGGGACCGACTTGCTCCGCTTCCGCGTCGCGCAGGAGCTGGGCGTGTCGCCGGAGCAGATGATCACCCGGCAGGAGGTGGCGCTCGGGCCGCCGGGCGCGTTCGCGGACCTGCGGGTGCTCGCGCCGGGGCGGCCGCCGCAGTTCATCGAGGTGAAGGTGGGCTACGAGCCCGACCGCGTCGTCCGCCACCTCGCGCGCAAATACCACGTGCCGCCGTCTTCCTCCGCGCTGGCGGGCCACGCCGGCCGGCCCGGCCTGCTGGTGATCGCGGACGGGGTGGACGCCGCATCGCTGCGCCCGGCGGTGCACGAGGGCTACGACCTGGAAACGCGCTCCACGGCCGAGTTTCTCGGCCAGATGCAGGAGCATGGCATCCCGCCCACGCTCACGCTCGACGCCGAGGGAATGCGCGCTTTCCGCGCGGCCATCGACCACGCCAAGGGCCGGCTCGCCTTCGGCGACGCGTGGCGCGACGACGACCTCCAGCAGGCGCTCGTGTGGCACTTCGGCCACGTGCGCGTGCGCCGGCTGCTGGCCGCGCACGGCGGCGACTCCGCGGCGGCTGAGTCGATCTGGCCGCGCGGCACGTTTCGCTCGGTCACGGCGGTGCTGGCGGATCTGTGCTCCTTCTCGTCCTATGTGCGCGACACGCGCGACGACCAGATCGTGCGCGATGCGCTGACCTCCTTCTACGCCAAGGCGCGCGCCGCCATCCTCAACTGCGGCGGGATGCTCCTGCAGTTCGTGGGCGACGAGGTGATCGGCCTCTTCGGCCTGCCCGAGCGCCAGGACGACGACGCCGACCGCGCGCTGGAGTGCGCCCGCGCCATGCTGGACATCGGCGCGTCGGTTTCCGAGCATTGGCAGCGAAACATCGACCAGGTGCAGGCCGCCCGCGGCGTCCACGTGGGCATCGCGGTGGGGGACGTGCATGTGCTCGACTTGCAGCCGTTCTCCCGCGCGCGGCTCGGGGCGGTGAGCGACGCGATCAACCTCGGCGCGCGCATGCTGGCCGCAGCCCAGCCCAGCGAGATCGTGGCGAGCACGTCATTTTTCCGCGGGCTCTCGAACGGGTCGCAGGAGCATTTCGAGCCAACCGAGCCAATCGAGGCCAAGAACCTCGGCCGCATCCACGCGTGGCGGCTGCGGGGATAGCGCCGTCCCGCTCCAGCTTGTCGCGCCCGCCTCCGGCGGTTTGCGGAAGGTCGAGAAGCGTTTTGGAGTGCGGTGGCTTGCCACCGCTTTCCTGCCGCTCCGCCCCGCCTCGCCGCCATCAAGCCGGAAAGCGCCGCCGCGATTCGCCGCGTTGCCAGCAGGACAGCGGGAGCAAGCTCCCGCACTCCAAAACGCTTCTCGACCTCACGCCGCCGCGGCGACCGGCGCGGCGGCGCCGATCCACTCGCCCACCGCTCGCACCACTTCGGGCGCGAACAGGATTTTGCGGTGCCCGGCACCTTTCACGCGGAGAAGATGCGCCCCCGGCCAGCCGGCGGCGTTGCGCTCGGCGCAGTGGAATGGAATCTCGTCGTCGTCCGGCGCGTGGATGAACAGCGCTTCCGGGCCGCCGGCCGTCGCCGCCTCGGTGACGAGATAGTCCGCCTCGGTCCGGCCGAGGATGCGCGCCATCATCGCCAGCGCGAGGGCGCGCTCCTCCGGGTCCGCGCCGAGCGTGGAGAGAAAGTGGTTCGCCACCTCGGCGAACGAGTGGGGCCCGGCGATCAGGGCCACGCGCGAGGGCCGGATGGCCTCGCGATGGATGGCGACCGCCGTCCCGGCGCAGCCGAAGGAATGCGCGACCACGCGCTCGACCGGACCGAGCTCGCCCTCGACGGCGCGGAGAAATTCCACCCACTGCGGCAGGTAGGTCTGCTCACCGGGCGCGTCGCCGTGGGCGGGGCCGTCGCACATCAGCACGCGCCAGCCGCGCGCGCGAAGCTCGGGCACGAACGCGCCAAGCTGCGCGCCGCGGCCCTCCCAGCCGTGCAGCAGCAGCGCGGCCGGCGCGTCGGGCGCGCCCCAGCTCCACACGCGGCCGCCGCCGAGGGTCTCCGCGCGCTCGGCCGTCGCG
>CALMOL010000362.1 GCA_937871685.1 uncultured Verrucomicrobiota bacterium | reverse complement strand
AGCGGTGTCGCGCTGACGCTTGCCACCGCCCTCCAAAACGCCGCGGGCCCTCCGCCAGCCGCCGCCCGCGAGGCGCGACCAGTCGAATCGAAAACGCTCTAAGTGACTAAGAGAAAGAAAGTCGGTAGGAAGGTGCGGGCCTCCAGAAGCGAGGCACCGAGATATTTGTTCGTAGTCACTTAGATTGCACCAAAAAGCGCCATCGTTTGTTGCACTGCACCCGAGATTTCTCCCGGGCCTGGCGATCATGAGCGCCACCTCCGCCAGAGATCCTGAAGGCGCAGCAAAGTGATGGCAGGAAGCACCGCGCGAGCCGCTCGCAGAGCAGGATGAATGGTGAACGGAACGCCTCTCCCGAGCGACTCGGCCAACGCGATCGCCCTCCGAGACCGCGGGGCATCACCCAGCCGCAGAAGAAATATCGCCGTCCTTTCTGCTTGCTCAGCAATCGCGGGCCGGAACCGAGGATCCATCCCCTGCGAATAGCGCTCCAGAAAAGTCAGACGGCACGACTGACAATAAGCTTCGTTTGCTCCCGCGCTACCCTCTCGGCGCAGGCTCCATTCAAGGACCTCGGACAATCCCCGCGTCCTGGCCCCAGCGACGGCCAAGCGGAAATGCATGTCGCCGTCCTCGAAGCAGCGCAGTTCTTCGTCGAAGCCTCCCACGCTGAGAAGCGCCGTTCGGCGCACAAAGCTGCTCATCGTGGGCATCGGTGCGCTCAGGAGGGTCTCGGCTGGACGAGCCTCCAGCTCGGCTACGTCGAACGACCACCGGATAACGAGCCGACGGGTTCCGTCCTCAATGAAGTCCACCCAGTGCAAGACCACGTCCGTCTCATCCGTCGCAAACGGCTCGACCCGGCTGAGATAGTCTGGTGCGATCTCGTCATCGACATCGTGAAAATGCACCCACTCGGCCTGAGTCGCTCGCGCAAGGGCGTTTCGAGCTCCGCCGGGTCCGAGATTTTTTTCCAGGCGGAGAATTGTGAAGCCGAGTGCGCTAGCCTTGGCCGCGGTGTCGTCGGTGCTCCCGTCGTCAGCGAGCAGCACTTCATCGAAAGCAGGACGCAAGTGGTTCACCTGCTCCCGCAGTAACACGAGAAACCGGCTTGCGTTGTAGCACGGCACCAGCAGGGCGTTGCTCATGAGACGTCCGGCCGCACGAAGACCGCATCCAGCTCAATCACAGCCAAGTCCCGCTTTTGGTGCCCAATCGGGCAGATGAACCCCAGCACGAATCCCGCTTCCTCCAAAAAGCGAAGCATTTCGAGCCATCCGGGAGCGTCCTCGTAAAGGGGAATCACGGAAACCTCGCAGGCCACCGCCTTCACCACATAAAGAATGTCCCCGGCACCACGGAGCACCTCGAGGTCGTGCCCTTGCGTGTCGGTCTTTAGCAGGAGGTTTTTTTGCCCTCGGGACTTGATCTCCTGCCCGATCATTTCGTCCAGTCGCCGAACGGGAACTTCGCTTACCGCGGTTGGATGGACGTAATCGCGAAACTCCTCGCGTGCCGTCGCTCGCATCTGGTGGATGGATGCGAACGTATCATCCTGAAAGCACTGCAAACGGGCGAGGCCGGCGGCGGCTCCCGCCGCGCATGCGAACACCTTTGCCTGTGCTCCCTCAGTCGATTCTCGAAGACCAGCGAGCCGCGCCGGGTTGGCCTCGATCAGATACGCCTGCCCCTCGAAACCAACTTGGCGAGCCAATCGGAAAAAGGCTCCCTCGTGAGCGCCAACGTCAATGAGACCATCAAAGCCGTGCAGCCGGGAGAGGCGCGCCAGATACTCTCCAAGCGCCGCACGGTAGATCGGCGCGGGCCAATCTGGCCGCAAACGTATCCCCTCGTAAGCGTCAAGGACGAGTGACGAGACCGGCTCCGCGGGCGCGTGGAGCACCCTCACGCCGCAGCGATGCAGCACCGGACGGATGATGCTGGCAAGCCATCGCCTCACGCCATTCACTTTGGCCCCCTTGCTTCTCCCCGGTCATCCCAGCCGATCGTCTCAAACCAAAAGGACGAGGTCGTTTCAAGACGGGAGGACCATGGCAGACGCGGGTCACCCAGTCGTGCGCGCAAGGTCGCGTAGCCTTCGTCCTTCGAGGACAAGTGCGCGCCCGGACAGTGAACTTCGATGGACCGTCCACCGCCCATCAGCCACGCCGCCAAAAGATATTGCTCCGACCAGAGGCGGGCTTCGAAGACCGGTGGATAGTCCGATGGAAGATAGATGTCGTGGATGTGAACCAACACCCCGGCCGGCAGTCTCGGTAGCACGCTCAGGAAAAAGATTGTCACGTCGCTGTTTTGGAAGCAGCGATGGGAACCATCGAAGAACAGGAGGCTTCCTGGTGCGACCTGCTGCAGGAGAGCTTCCACGCTGCTCTCCAGCGGCTGGCGGATCGTCACATCGCAGAGCGACTCTATCTCGACTCGTGGCTGTGGATCGATCGAGATGATCGGCATCGTGATGGAGGCACGGCGTTGAAACTCGCGCGCGACTCGCGTCGATATCCCCGAACCGATTTCCACGTAGTTCGTCGGGCGCCGGTGAATGATCGCGCCGCCCAGCAACGCCATGTCTGCCGGGGTTAAGAACACGTTGCGCAGCCAAGGTCTCGTCCCTTGGATCGCTGCTGCCTCATCGAGCGGCCAGGCTGAAAGCTCCGGGCCGCCCCTGGACAGCCATTCGTCAAGCGTTCGGAGCTGGGCGTCGACGTTTGCGTCGAGGAGGGCGGCGATTCGCCCTGAAACATGCGACCAGTCCGCGCGCTGACTAAGTTGGGGCGGAAAGTCCACCCGCAGCAGGTCAGTTCCAAACCCGGTGATTCCCAGTTGGTCGAGATTTTCCCAGGCACCTGGGCCAGACAAAATCCCACGAGTTTGCTCCAGCGCAGAGTGCCTGCGTCGGCGACGCAGCAGCGCGAGTAACCTCCCGATCATGCAGAGGTTGAGGACTGCATGGACGGCGAAGACCAAACCGCGGGCAGGCGCACGTGAGGCGAAGCCGTCGTCAACATGCTTGGAGTTGTTCTTCCTGGAATGACCTCCACGCGCCCGCAAGCGCCGAGGTAGTCGAGCGCTAGCAAGTCGCCGGATCGCGCCCCAACGTCCACGGCGTAGTCGCCTGGTTCCAGCGGCAGGTGATCTATCCGTGCTTCGATGCAAAAGCCGCCCGATCCGTCGTGTTGCCAACGTCCTCCTTCAAGATCGCTGTCGAGCGTCAGGATGCGAGCGCCCTCGACGCTTCGAAAGCCGACGGCGACAGAAGTTCCGGTAACCGGCTTCTTCACGTTATACCAGATTCGGATTGAGCAGCCCTCGCCGTGGCGGAGCGGGGTTCCGTCATTGAACTCGACCTGGGTGATCAACAACTTGGATCCATGGTCGCCCGTTCGGGCTTCGGTCGCCAGTTCATGGACCGTCCGCGGGGGATCGAAGACCCGCAGATATGCTTCACAAACGCTCGCGACCGGCCCGCACTCAACTACCCGGCCCTCCGACAAGAGGATGCCCGTGTCGCAAAGGGATCTAACCGCCGCCATGTTATGGCTGACAAAAAGCACCGTGCGAACCTCTCCGCGCGCAAGGCTTCGAATCTTTCCGAGGCACTTTTTCTGGAATTCCGCGTCCCCCACCGCCAGCACCTCATCGACGATCAGGATCTCGGGGTCCAGGTGCGCGGCCACGGCGAAGGCCAGGCGCACATACATGCCGCTGGAGTAATGCTTGACCGGCGTGTCCAGGAATTTCTCCACCTCCGCAAAATCCACGATCTCGTCGAAGCGCGCCCTTACCTCGGCCCGGGTCATGCCGAGGATCACCCCGTTGAGGAAGATGTTTTCCCGGCCGCTCAGCTCGGGGTGGAAGCCGGTGCCCACCTCCAGCAACGAGGCCACCCGACCCTTCACGGCCACGCGCCCGCTGGTCGGCTCGGTGATGCGGGAGAGGATCTTCAGCAGGGTGCTCTTGCCGGCGCCGTTGCGCCCGATGATGCCCAGCACTTCGCCGCGCTTCACTTCGAAGGACACTTCGCGCAGCGCCCAGAACTCAGAGTCGTGAATCGTTGACCGTGGACCGTGAATCGTGGGACGAAGGCGCGCGAAGGGGCGCTTCACGGCGCGCACCAGGGCGTCGCGGAAGGTGTCGTAGCGCGCCGTCCCGCTGGCACGCGCTCCGAGAACATAGCGCTTCGAGAGGTTCTCGACGCGGATGACGGTGTCGGACAAGGGAGGGGAAACCGATGGGATCGAGGATCGTCGCGGAGCAATGAGGCCCGCGAACCTTACCCCACCAGCCGGCCAGCCTCGGGGTCAGACTTCATCTTCCAGTCCCTCGAACAGCGCCGCGGCGTCCATCGCGAAGCCGGGCAGGAGCACCGACGCGGCGCTTTCGCCCGGCCGGGCGCGGACGGCCAGGCGGTATTCGCCCTCGCGCAGGGCAAGCACCTCCACGGTGCGGGCGTCGGGGTCGATCAGCCAGTATTCCGGGATGCCGTGCTGGGCGTAGAGGTCGCGCTTGTCCACGCGGTCGCGCGCGCGGCGATCCGGCGAAATCACTTCCATCACGAGGTCGGCCGGGCCGCGCAGCACATTCTTGATGAGCGAGCGGCGTTCCTTGCGCACGAAGAGAACGTCGGGCTGCGGCGCTAGATGCGGCGTGAGCACCATGTCGAAGGGGGCGATCACGACCGCGCCCAAATCACGGGCGCGAACGAAGGAGTCCAGCGACGCGCACAAGCGGAAGGCAATCTGCTGGTGAGCAAAGGAAGGCGACGACATGACTTCGTGGATGCCGTCCCAGAGTTCCGCGCGCTGGGTGGTCTCGCCCACCTCGGCCGCCAGCTCGTCGTAGGTCCAGCGGCGGCGCGGCGGCGCGGGCGCGGCGGGCGGCGGGGCGGCGAGTTCGGACGACATCAGGGAGCTTCGGCAGGCGCCCGGCTTGGGCAACTCGTTCGGCGGCCCGCACCCGCCCCTCCAGCGCGCGCTCCAGGCCCACGAGGCGGCGCAGCCAGGCATTGTAGCGACTGTAGGCGTCCCCACCCTCTTTTCGAAGCAGCGCATACAGGGCGAGTTCCGGCTCCGGTGGCGGTGGCGGATGCGCCGGCAGAAGACCGGCGCGTTGCGGGCGCGGATGCGCGATGGCGACCAGCCAGGCGGGCACCATCGAGCGACCCGCGGCAAAGTCAGCCAGCCCCTCGCAGAGAAACTCCGCTCCGGGCAAACCGGCGAGCAGCTCGTCATTCGGATGCATCGCTGGGCGAGTCGAGGCTAGAGCGTTTTCGATTCAGGTGGTCGCATCAGATCGAAGCCCTTTGCGAGAGGTCGGCCGCAGGCTTTGGAGGGCGGTGGCAAGCGTCAGCGCGACACCGCTTTGGCACGTAGCCGAGGCTGGTGAGCGCGTCCATCGCGGCACGGCAGTTGGATTCCTCCGGCGCGATCACCAGGTCCAGGTCCTTCGTGTGGCGCAGATAGCCGTGCACGTTGACCGCGACCCCGCCGACGATGAGGTAGCGGACTGCGGCAAGGTTGAGCGCGCTGACGATGTGGACGAGATGCGCGTGCTTCACGGTCGGCGCGTGGTTGGATGGTCACACCAAATCCGCGAAGGCGCGCTCGGTGCGGCGGTAATACCAGACGCCACCCCACAGCAGCAGAAGCGTCATGGTGATGCTCAGCGCGAGGGCCACGGGGTCCAACGAGGCGCGACCGGCCAGCAGGCACCAGCGGAAGCCATCGATCACGCCGACCATCGGGTTGAGCGCGTAGGCCAGGTAGGCCGCCTCGCCGACCTTCTCGCGCACCACGTCCGAGCGGAAGAACACCGGCGACAGGTAGAGGCCGAACTGCACCAGGAAAGGCACCACGAAGCGGAAGTCGCGGTATTTCACGTTGAGGGCCGTCAGCCACAGCCCCGCCCCGAGGGCCGCCGCGAAGGCCAGCAGGCCGAACAGGGGAAGCGCCAGCACGCGCGCGTCCGGCCAGAAGCCGAACCAGACAAAAAGCACCACCAGCAGCGACGAGGCGATCAGGAAATCCGCCAGCGAGGTGATCACCGCCGCCGCCGGCACGATCAGGCGCGGAAAATACACCTTGGAGATCAGGTTGGCGTTCGAAAGGACGCTCTGGCCGGCGTTGCTCAGCGCGGAGGAAAAGAACTGCCACGGCAGCAGGCCCGCGAAGATCAGGATCGGGTAAGGCACGCCGCCGTCGGGCATGCGCGCCAGGCGCGAGAAGACGAGCGTGCCGATGAGCAGCGTGGCCAGCGGCTGGAGGAGCGCCCACGCCACGCCGAGCGCGGTCTGCTTGTAGCGGACGAGGATGTCGCGCCACGCCAGGAAATAGAACAGCTCGCGGTAGCGCCACAGGTCACGCCAGTATTGGCGGTGGCCGCGGCCGGCCTCGATGACGAGGTCAAATTCTTCCTCTCGCGGCGAGGCGGGCGGCGGCGCTTCGGGGCCACCGGCCGGCGCGGGCGCGCAAACCGGTTCGGCGGCGGGGATCATGCGGGAATCCGGGCA
>CALMOL010000361.1 GCA_937871685.1 uncultured Verrucomicrobiota bacterium | reverse complement strand
CCGAATGGGCGAGCTTTTCGGGGAGAGGGGCGGGGAAGTCAAGCCTCACGCGCCGGGAAAGCGTGGAAATTTCGTCCTTCGGCCGCCGCTGGCCGCCACATTTCACAATCCCGCGCTGGCGCGGCCGGCGCGGGCGGGTTCCAATCCGGCCGCATGGGTATCGAAATCGAGCGCAAGTTCCTCGTCGCGTCGGAAGCATGGCGCGACGCCGCGGCGTCATCCGCGCCATACCGCCAGGGATATCTCTCGCGCAACCCGAGCCACACCGTCCGGGTGCGCGCGGCGGGGGAGCGCGGCTGGATCACGGTGAAGACGCGCCGCCGTGGCCTGACGCGCTCCGAGTGGGAATACGAGATCCCCGCCGCGGATGCCGCCGCCATGCTCGCGCTCTGCCCGCGACCGCTGATCGAGAAGACCCGCCACCTCGTCCCGCACGCGGGCCACCGCTGGGAGGTGGACGAGTTCCAAGGCGACAACGCCGGCCTCGTGGTGGCCGAGTTGGAACTGGCGCGGGAGGACGAGGCGTTCGAGCGCCCCCCGTGGCTGGGCGCGGAGGTCACGCAGGACAACCGCTACTTCAACTCGTGGCTGCAAAGCCACCCGTTTAGGACGTGGGCGAAATGAAGTTTCAAGCTCCAAGCCTCAAGCTTCAAGGAAGACGGAAAGACAGAAGGCGAAAAGCCGGCGCCTCCCGGCGTCCAGCCCCCACTGGACTTCGTCGGCTTCCTCCTTCGTCCCTTCTGGTCTTTCGGTCCTTCCTTGACGCTTGAAGCCTGGATCTTGAAGCTTCTTATATCTCGACGTCCTCGCGCAGCCCATACACGCGCACGCGCTGCGCCTTGCCCTTGAGGTCCTGCTCGCCGAGGTCCACGAAGATGGTCTTGTCGGGCAGGTTCTCGACCACCTTGTCGGAAACGAGGATGCGTTGGGAGAGCGACTTCATGATGCTCTCCAGGCGAAAGGCCGTGTTCACGGCATCGCCGATGATGGTGGCGTCGCGCTGGGCGACCAGGCCGATGTTCGAGAACGACACCTTGCCGTGATGCACGGCCACGCCGATCTCGAAGGGCTTGTCGTTGGGCCAGTGCATCTTCTTGGCGATGCGAATCAAGGCGCGCGCCGACTCAAAGGCCGCCGAGCACTCGGGCGCGGGGCCGTCGGCCATCGTCTCGCCGGGCGAGGAGGGCGGCGGCTGCCAATAGGCCAGCACCGCGTCGCCGATGAACTTGTCCACGATGCCGCCGGAGCGCTGGATGAGGTTGCCCGACTCGCGGAACCACTGGCCGAGGAGCTGCGAGAGCGTCTCGGCCGGCAGCCGCTCGCTCTGCGTGGAGAAGCCGCGGATGTCACACACGAGGATGGCCGCCGGCCGCACGCTTTGCGTGTGGTGGTCGGTGCTCGCCGCGAGCGTGGCCTCGATCGCCTCGGGCCCCTCGCTGTGCGCCTCGGCCTCCTGCTCGAAAACGAGGTCGTTGTTGGCGATGCGGATGCGCGAGCCATGGCGCAGCGTCACCGGCATCACCACGCGCTGGTCATCGACGTAGGTGCCGTTGCGGCTCCCCAGGTCCATGATCTGATACTCGTAGCCGTTGTGGCAGCGGATGATCGCGTGCTGGCGGGAGATGTGCGCGCTCGTGTTCAGGCACACCGTGTTGTCCGGAGTGCGCCCCACCGTCGCCGTGTTCTGAATGGGCACCGCGTAGGACTCACCGTTCACGGTGGTGATGCGGAGAAGCGCGGCCATTGAGCAGGGGGAGCAGTCGAAGGCGACGATATAGCCGGCGGTCCGCCGGGGGCAACGGGAATGATGCCGGCAAACTCCGCGCTGTTCGCCCGGCGGGACTTGTGGCAGATGTTCCGCTCCATTTTCTCGGCCGGGGGATCCAAACCTTTCGCCCGCGCCTTTCCCGCCTCCTTCTTCTCTCTCGTCGAAGGCCGCCGACCCCGCGCGGCCCCGCTGCCACATGGCCGTTCCCGTTCGATTCCAACACTACGAGGTGCTCAATCGGGACGACGGCATGCCCTGGGAGCTGGGCCGCGGCGCGATGGGCGTGACCTACAAGGCGCGCGACACCAACCTGCGCTGCGACGTGGCGCTCAAGGTCGTCAACTCCGCCTACCTCAATTCCGAGATCGCCAAGCAGCGCTTCGTGCGCGAGGCCCGCGCGGCCGCCCGTCTCTCGCACCCGAACGTCGCCGCCGTCTTTCACCTCGGCGAGGACCCGGACAATTACTTCTACGCGATGGAGTTCATCGAGGGCGAGACCCTCGACGCGCGCGTCAAGCGCCTGGGGCCGCTCCCCGCCCAGGCCGCGCTGGAAGTCGTCCTCCAGGTCGCCAAGGCCCTGCGCGCCGCCGAGCGCGACAACCTCGTTCACCGAGACATCAAGCCGGCCAATCTCATGCTGGTCAAGCAGGACGAGGGCGAGAGCGATCTCTTCGTCAAGGTGATCGACTTCGGCCTCGCCAAGTCCGCGCAGAAGAACCCCGAGGAGGCCACCGTCACCATCGCCGGATTCGTCGGCACGCCGCACTTCGCTTCGCCCGAGCAACTGGAAGAACGCGAGCTGGACGTGCGTTCGGACATCTACTCCCTCGGCGTCACGATGTGGCACATGCTCACCGGGCGCACGCCATTCTCCGGCTCGCTCGCGCAGATCATGCGCGACCACTTGGCCAAGCCGCCCCCCTTCGACGTGCTCGCCGGCCAGCCCGCGGAGGTCGTCGCCCTCCTGCGCCGCATGCTGGAGAAGGATCCCGCGCACCGCCCGCAAAACGCCACCGAGCTGCGCCGCGAAGTGGAGGCTGCCCAGCGTGCCCTCCTGCTCGCCGAGTCCACCGGCACGCGCGCCCTCACCAGCGCGCCCACCGGGCCGGGGGCCATCCCCGGCGCCGAGGGCCACGCCACGCAGGTGCTCACGCCGGCCACCGCTGCCTCCGGCACGGCGGCGGGCGGCGCCACGCCCGCCACGCTCTCTTCCTCGCACCCGCCCGCGGTGGGGCTGACGCTCTGCGGGCGCTACCGCTTGCTCAAGGAAGTGGTGCCGTCGGGCCGCCGCGGCCAGCTCTTCCAGGCGCTCGATCTCCAGGCGGACCGCCTCGTCGCCGCGAAGGTGCTCTATCCGACGTTGCTCGCCCAGCCCGAGACCCTCGCCGCGGTCGAACGCGAGGTCGAGATCGCCCGCGCCGCGCCGCATCCCAACCTCATTCCCACCTTCGCGCTGGAGAATGCCAGCGGCGGGCACCTCGTGCTCGTCTCCGACTGGATCAACGGCGTGCCGCTGCTTGACTTGCTGCGCGCCCGGGGCCGCTTCGCGCCGGCCGATGCCTTCCGCGTGCTCGGCGCCGTGGCCGAGGCGGCGGACCACGCGGCGCAGCATCGCCTCGTCGGCGCCGAAGTGGGGCTGGCCGGAGAGCAACTCGAAGGCAAGCATGGCCGTGAGCTGCGCGTAGGGCGGGATGCCGCCATCGACTGCGCCGCCGGTCCGCGTGGCCGCCGCGGCAATCATGGTCTGCTCGGGCGAAAAGGTGGACTCGGAGGCGGCGGCCAGCGACACGGCCGGCACCTTCGGCGCGAAGTCCGGCCACTCGACGAAGGGCCGCGCCAGCAGC
>CALMOL010000360.1 GCA_937871685.1 uncultured Verrucomicrobiota bacterium | reverse complement strand
GCCGGGAGGTGATCGCGCAGGATGCGCGCCGCGGGCAAAATGTGCGAGGAAAACGATGCCATCGCCTCGTTGTATTGCTCCACCGTCGAGCCCAGCGCGCGGCCGGCGGCGGCGAGGCGGTCGCCGAGCTGGGCGAGGCGCTCGTGGAGGCCCGCGCCAATGGCGGTCAGCTCGCGGGCCTCGCGCACCTGCGCGTCCTGCCGCCAGCCGTAATGCACCGCGCGCAGCAGCGCGATGAGCGTGGTGGGCGTGGCCACGAGCACGCGCTTCTCGACGCCGAACTCGACGAGCGCCGGGTCGGCATCCAGCGCCGCCGAGAAGAACGCCTCGCCCGGCAGGTAGAGCACCACGAATTCTGGCGCGGGCTGAAACTGCTCCCAATACGCCCGCGAGCCGAGGGCCTCGACGTGCGCGCGCAGGGCCAGGGCGTGGGCGTGGAGCTTGGCGTTGCGCTCCTCGTGGGTGAGGGCGGTCAGCGAGTCGAGGTAATCCGCCACGGGTGCCTGCGCGTCCACGACCAGGTTGCGCCCGCCGGGGAGGCGCACCACCACGTCCGGCCGCGGGTGGCCGACCGTGCCATTCTCGCCGGCGGAAGCAGGCTCGGTGAAGTCGGCGTGCGGGCGCATCCCGGCCAGCTCGATGGCGCGGCGGAGCTGGATCTCGCCCCAGCGCCCGCGTTGGCCGGGCGCGCCGAGCGCCTTGGCGAGGTTGGCGGCCTCGAAGCGCAGCCCCTGCTGCGCCTCGGAAAGGTCGCGCACCTGGGTGGAGAGCGCGTCGTAGGCCCCGGTGCGCGCGCGCTCCATCTCGCCCAGGCGAGCCTGGAGCTGCGCCACGAGCTCGGCCACCGGGCGGAACGCTTCCGCCAGGGCCTGCCCACCCTGCGCGAGGCCGGCCTCGTGCCGCTGGAGCATCGGCGCGGCCGCGGCGGCGAGGGCCTCGGCGTTGCCCCGCAGGGCTTCCTGCGCGAGCGCGCGGAAGGTCTCGGCCATCGTCGCGCGCGCCTGCTCGGACTGCGCGCCCTGCGTCGCGGCGGCGTGGCGCTCGGCGGCGAGCGCGGTTTCCAGCTCGGCCGCGCGGACGCGCTGCCGGGCCACCTCGTCGGCGTGGTCGCGCAGCTTGCTTTCGGAGACGAGGAGGGCCTTCTCCAGCTCCGGGATGCGCAGCAGCCGGCCCTCGGCCGCGGCGCGGCGCTCGGCCTCGGCGCGGAGCTGGTCGGCGCCGTCCCGCTCCACGTCGGCGGTCCGACGCGCGAGGAGCGCCTTGTAGCGCTGCCAGAAAAACAGCCACACCGAGGCGATGATCACCAGCACGGTGACGCCGGCGAGGAGATAGGTTTCAGCGGAGGATTCGACGGGCATGGGTGGGGAGGCGGCGCGCCGCCTGGATTTCCTGGGCGCGGAGAAGGCGGACAAAAGGGCCGAAAGCCTCGGGCTTCAAGCCGCAAGGGCGTGAAGCCGAACTTCGGGTTCGAGTTTTCCCGGTCGAGGCTTACATCTTCGGATGGAAAAGCGCCCCTTTGCCGAACTCGGCCTCTCGCCGGAAATCCTCAAGGCCGTGGAGCGCCTCGGCTTCGAGGAGGCGTCGCCCATCCAGACGCTGGCCATTCCGCTGCTGATGGCGGGCAAGGACGTCATCGGCCAGTCGGCGACCGGCTCGGGCAAGACGGCTGCCTACGCGATCCCGGTGATCGAGAAGACCGACCCGAAAGTGCGCGCCGTCCAGGGCTTGATCCTTTGTCCCACGCGCGAGCTGGCCGTGCAGGTGGCCGAGGAGGTCACCAAGCTTGCGCTCTTCAAGCGTGGCATCCACGCCGTGCCCATCTACGGCGGCCAGAGCTACGAGCGGCAGCTCCGCGCGCTTCATGCCGGCGCGCAGATCGTCATCGGCACGCCCGGCCGGATCATGGACCACCTCGAGCGCGGCACGCTCAAGCTCGAGCAGGTGCGCCTCGCCGTCCTCGACGAGACCGACCGCATGCTCGACATGGGCTTTCGCGACGACATCAAGCACATCCTCGAAAAGGTGCCGCGCGAGAATCGCCAGCTCTTGTTCTTCTCCGCGACGATGCCGCGCGAGATCCAGGACCTGATCCGCGCCTACACGCGCGAGCCCGAGTGGGTGAAGATCGAGGCGAAGGAGCAGAACGCCCCCGCGGTGGACCAGTGCTACTACGAGGTGGACCGCCGCTCGAAGCTGGAGGTGCTCTCGCGGCTCATCGACTTCCACGACTTCAAGTTCGGCCTCGTCTTCTGCTCGACGAAAGTGATGGTGGACGAGCTGGCCGACCACCTCCTGGCGCGCGGCTATTCCGCCGACCGCCTGCACGGCGACATGAACCAGGGCGCGCGCGAGAAGACGCTCGGCCGCTTCCGCAGCAAGAAGGTCGAGTTCCTCATTGCCACCGACGTGGCCGGCCGCGGCCTCGACGTGGACGACATCGAGGTGGTCTTCAACTACGACCTGCCCAACGACGCCGAGGACTACGTCCACCGCATCGGCCGCACGGCGCGCGCGGGCAAGACGGGCCGGGCGATCACCTTCGTTTCCGGCCGCGAGATCTACCGGCTCCAGGGAATCATCCGCGCCACGCGCCTGAAGATCCGCCGCGAGCGCGTGCCCTCGCTCGACCAGGTGGAGGAGAAGAAGACGAACGAGTTCTTCGAGGAGCTGAAGGAAACGCTGGAGAAGGGCGAGTTCGAGAAGCGCAACGAGCAGATCGACCGCCTGCTGGAGCAGGGCTTCGAGAGCACCGACATCGCCTCCGCGCTCATTCACCTCCACCTCGGCGGCGACCTGCGCCGCGACTTCGCCGGGCCGGACCCGGCCGAGGAAGAGAAGCGCCGCGAGGCCCGCGGGCACGACG
>CALMOL010000359.1 GCA_937871685.1 uncultured Verrucomicrobiota bacterium | reverse complement strand
CCCCACGCGTGTGGGGAGAACCCAGCGGGCGGCATGGGCGGGCTGGGTCATCTCGGGACATCCCCACGCGTGTGGGGAGAACGCCACTTGCCGGGCCAGCGTGGTCTTGCCCTGCGGGACATCCCCACGCGTGTGGGGAGAACGATGCCGACGAACACGCCCTGAACGCGTAGCTCGGGACATCCCCACGCGTGTGGGGAGAACTTCCAGACCAGCGTGAGCGACCTGCACGCGGACGGGACATCCCCACGCGTGTGGGGAGAACCACCCGATCGCCGGGCTTCCAGGCGGCGCTCTCGGGACATCCCCACGCGTGTGGGGAGAACTTTCCGCCGCCGGTGCGCTCTGATCCAATCCCCGGGACATCCCCACGCGTGTGGGGAGAACCGCATCACAACTGCATGAACCGGAAAGAGCGTCGGGACATCCCCACGCGTGTGGGGAGAACCACTACGAGGGCATGAGCAAACGGTTGCCCCACGGGACATCCCCACGCGTGTGGGGAGAACCAGAAGAAGAAAAATCCTACACGCAGTAGCCACGGGACATCCCCACGCGTGTGGGGAGAACCGCGGGTGGGCCTCCCCTCCGCCCTCGCCGTGCGGGACATCCCCACGCGTGTGGGGAGAACGCCCTTCGCGCGGATGGCGTCCATTACCTCTCCGGGACATCCCCACGCGTGTGGGGAGAACTTCACGATGCACAAGCAGGGCAACCTGCGACCCGGGACATCCCCACGCGTGTGGGGAGAACTGCACCTGAAGCCTCCGCACCAAAGCATCATACGGGACATCCCCACGCGTGTGGGGAGAACGGTCGGCCATGGGGGCGGAGGGACCGGGATTACGGGACATCCCCACGCGTGTGGTGAGAACGCCGAGACATTCACCGACCTCTGAGGGATTACCGGGACATCCCCACGCGTGTGGGGAGAACACGCGCGGGATCTCCAGCGTCATTCGCCCTCTCGGGACATCCCCACGCGTGTGGGGAGAACTGTCGCCCTCGCCGGGATCGTAGTCGAGGTATCGGGACATCCCCACGCGTGTGGGGAGAACGCTTGGGAGGCCAAACCGAGGGTCTTGAATGTCGGGACATCCCCACGCGTGTGGGGAGAACTCCACCTTGTCGATGGCCCATCGGCCGTTGCGCGGGACATCCCCACGCGTGTGGGGAGAACTCTGCGATTTGCAGGGCTCACGCGTATAATTGCCACAATTCAGCAGCCTTCCGGCTAGCTCTGGACTTCAAAACGGGAGCCGGTCCTCGTCAATCCATTCCTCGGCGAGCAAGGGGATGCCGGAAATCTCCACCGGCCGCCGCCCGCGAAACCCGTCCTGCCCGATTCGCCGGACCGTGTAGCCTTGGCAGTTGGCCGCGCTCTGGATCACCAGTACGCCGAAGTCGGGTGGCACATGCCGCATCACGTAGGCCAGCACGTTCTCGGCGGTGCGTGCATTCAGCGTGCCGACGAACACGTTCGGCCGGGGTTCCAGGAACCACCGCTTCAAGATTCCGCGCACGGCGGGCGGCGTGTCGTTGGCGACGAGCACGGTCATGGTTGGGCGGGAGGATCCTCGGACGGCAAGTTTTCGTCGTCGGCTGCGGCAGGCATCGGTGCGGCTGGGGCGAAATCCGCCGTCTCCCTCGTCGGCCGGGCGGGCAGCGACCCACCTTCCTCGGCGATCAACGTCTCCAAGTCGCGCGGCATGCGCTGAAGCATGCGCGTGGACTCGACCCGCTGCTTGAGCAGCGTGCGCGCGAGGCGGCCATCGTCCTCCGGGTCTCGCGCCGCGGCTTCGAACCCGGCCGGCCACGAGGTCTCGTGCTTATAAAGGTCGGCCACGTCGTAGATGAAGGGCAGCGTGCCGGCGTCGTGGACGAAGCCCAGCTCGGGCAGCAGCCCCATCGTCTTCACCACGGCGGCGCAAAGCGCGTAAAGGCTCGCGTTGGCGGCGGAGAGCGCGCGGTTCACCGGGTCGGCGCGGTCCCACTTCTTCGGGTCGTAGGAACGGCCGCGCCACTCGATGCCATGCACGCGGCCCAGGCGCGCATACTCCACCTTCACGCGCTTTCCTTCCGCGCCGCGGAGCTGCTGGATGGTGGAGCCTCCCACCTCCACGTCGCTGAACCGGAAGCGGAACATGGCCCGCGCGATGCGCTCGCGGTCGCGCCGGGACGCCCACAGGCGCGCGTGGAGGCGGGCGCGGGTGTTGTCGTGCGTGGGGGTGAGGCCAGCGGCGTAGAAGCGCATCCCTTCCTCGCCCATCCAGAGCAGGGGCGTGTTGGAATCGGCGCACGCCTTCACCGCGGCGTGGGTGATGGTGGTGCCAGGGCCGAGGATGAGGGCGCTGACGGTGGCCACGGGCAGGCGGGTGATCATGCCGTCCGAGCCGATCCACTTCACGCTGGAATCGTCCACCTCCAGCCGGCCATGCTCGAGGTAGAGCGGCGTCCAGCGGTCCTTGGCCGGGGCCAGGGTCTCGACGGGCGGTCGCTCGAAGATCATGGCGCGGGGGCGGTTCCCTGGCCGGCGCGGAGGTGCCGCACGCGCCGGGCGGCGTGCCGGCGGTCGCCGAAGCTCAGCGGGAGGTCCGACGCGGTGAACGCGCCGTCGTCGGCTCCTTCGCCCGGTAAAAGCGGGGCGTCGGTGCGACGATCGAAATCCTCTGGTGCGCCCTCGGCCAGCCACGGGTCGGTCTGCCGGGCCAGGGCGAGCAGGGCCGCCAAGGCGGAGGCGACGTCCGGGCCGGGGCGAGCGTGGACGGGCGCGGCGGGAACGCAGCACTTGCGCCCGAGCCAAACGCCCCACGTCGGGTCGCGCAGGGCGCGTGCGATCTCGTCGAGGAGGGCTTGGTCCGCCGCGTCGCCTTCCAGCGCGGCGGCGAAGACGGCCTCCAGCAGGTATTCCCGTTGGGTGACGACCGTGCCGAAGGAAACAACCTTTTGAAACGGACCGTCACCAGCCTTGCGCGGAATTTGCAGGCGGCCAAGCGATGTCGTTTTGTCCCGCCCACCGCCAATGGTGTGGTAATCATTCAGGCGCTCCGTGAGCAGGGCGGAATCAAGCGCGCCGCGGCGCGGGCGCTGCCGTGGGATGCGGAAGGTGGTAAGCCACAGGCGAGACAACCCCCGCAGGCGCGCTTCCTCGTCTGAACCGCCGCGGGCGATACCTAGCGTCGCGGCGATGAGGCCCAGCACACCACTCTTGCTCGGGTGGGCATCGGTGCCGCGGTGTTGGAAACGCGAGGCGGTGCCCCACGACTGGAGCGGCGCGTCGAGCAGAAAGGCCAACGCGGGCATGGTCAGGGCACGCGGGCGGTGAGTTCCTCGACGAACGCCGAGATAGTCATGTCGCCGTCCTCAGTGAACAATACTTCTATGTCGGGCGGGTTTTCCCAGACGCGGGAAAGGTTTCGGTGGTGCTCGTCCATTCTCGTGCGCGCGGCGTCGAGCAAAGAAAAGGACCGATCCTGCGTGACGGGTTTCAAAAACGCGTTGACCAATTGGAGGGGCTGGCCTGCGCTTCGGTAGAGGCCAAGCACAAAGCCAGGTCGGGTGTCGGCGTTCATCGTGGCTTGCCGTGCACCGGGCACGGCTGCCATGACCGAGCGCACGAAGGCTTGCACCACCGCCCGGCGGTCCTCCGCCGAGAGACCTCCGAGGTGATCCGCGTCGGCGAGCATGCCGAGATTCAGGCCGACGTAGCGGTAGTAAACCGCGGAATTAAACTCCAAATCGCCGATCATGGCTGCGCCGGCGTCCTCCGCCTCGGGGCCGCGCCGATCATCCACCGCGGAGTAAAAGTCCAGTTCGTTGGCGACCCCGTGGACGGAGAGAGCGTGGGAGAAGAGTGCCGCGGCCTCGACGTTGAGCGAAGCGTCGTTGGCGATCATGCGGCCGAAGAGAGCAATGTCCGCGGCGTCGAGGGGTGCCCTCATCGCCTCGTTCACAATTTTACCCATTCGTTTGTCGAGGGCCGTCGGCTTTTGCTTCTTTTTGTCCGGTTTATCTTTCGCGAATTCGTTCAGTTCCGCCGAGGAAGGGGGCGCCGCCGCAACCCCCGCGGCGATGCGCTCAATCTGCGTGGGGGACAAGTAAACCAATGTTGTCACGATGCCCTCCGCCTCGTTTTTGAGCGAGCTGAGGCAGTTGCAGGCCGCGCGGGCACAAGCGCGGGCGGGATCTGGCGCAAGCCCGTGTGCCTGCATCGCGTCGATGAACGGCTGCAGCAATCGCTTTGAGCGGACGCCTTCGAAGCGCGCGGAAGGGTATTCTGCGCGCGCGTGATCGCGCGTGGCGCGCTTGAGGCATTGGGAGGAAATGCGGGCACGATCCACGCCGCCAAAGCGGGCCGACTTTGGGGAGCCGTTTACGTCTCGGTTCAGACAGGACACCGGGTAGGACTGAAGGATGTGGAGTTCAATAATTTGCATGAGACGGGAGGAATCAGGGAAACGCGCCGGTCGGAGTTGGATCAAGCAGCAGCAGGCCGAAGCCGAAAGCTTTGGCCGTCCCCACGCCACTGGCGGCAGCCGCTCGAAAAAGTTTCGAATCGGTGACGCGGAGCATACCCTGGAACTCAACTGGGACGTGAAGCCCGAGACGGCCTTTGCGGATGAAATGCTGTCCCTTGAGGGAAAGGGTGCGCAGGTCCCGTTCGCGAACGGCGAACCCATGCTGCTCTCCCTTGCGCCCAATCCATGCGATCAAATCCGCGCGATGCGTGATCGCTTTGCGCCGACCGTTCTTTCGACGTGTCTCACCAGCTCCTTCTCGCACTTTCCGAGTGGGATTGGCAACGAGGGAGAAGCGGTAGGCGGGACGGTCGAAAAATCCCTCGGGCACGAGCCTCGAACCCCACGAAGGCTCGGGGCACCACTCTGGTCGCGATGGCGGCACCCGCGAGAGAATCAACAGGCGTAAATGTCGGTCGAGCGCATCCAAGCGTGTGAGGAACGCGCGGTTTTCCTCGCCGCGTCCCGGGAAGGCTTTCCACGTGGCTTGGTGCCAATCGTAGGCGTCGCGCAGACCTCGCCGATGGGCGGTGTCGTAATCAAGCAGGATGCGTGTGAGGTGCAAAGGCATGTCGCGCGTCTCAATCCTCTGGAGGAGCATCCTCGCCCATGTCTTCGGGGTCACGAAAGAACTCAACGGCCCATTCGGTTTTGACCCTGGCGGAACCTCGCTCCCAACTCCGAAGGTCGTGGCCGAGGCGGCGAAAGTTCACGCCAGCGTCGATCGTCGCGGCGCGGCGCATGAGGGTTTGAAGCTGGGGGAGAAGGTCTGACTGTAGATCTTCGCACGCTAGGAGCCGACGAAAGCGTGCTTGGAACGTTTTCCGCGCGGCTTTTAGATCGTCGGGATGAAGTTCTCGGCCGCCGCGACCGCCGAGGGCAACCTCAAGGCAAGTGGTCCCGATGTTGTGCCGGCGCTTGCCCGAATCCTCGACGTGTTTCGGATGGAGGGCATAAAGCGCCGGAAGAGCCACCCACTCCAGCCGACGGAGCGCATTTGCACCCAACAAACCGGCAAGCACGGGTAACGCATAGATGCGTCGAGAATTTGCCCACCAGCCGCGAAGAGCGGCGAGGTCGCCCCCGTCCCTCTTGTTCTCCGGTCTGGGGAGACGCTCGATCAGCTGGCTGATCGAATCCGGCTCGTTTGGATCATTAGCCGATGGCATGGTTCAGGAGGCAATGTCGGTTGGCCGGTGGGTCCGGTCTTTGGATCGTGGAAAGAGGAATCTCCTTCCCTGAGCATAGGCTTCGAATTGTCGGGCCGTGACGCGAGGGCACGTTTTCGCATATGCGTCCTTGGCGGAGGCTCGGACGGCGAGTGACCAAGGATCTCTTGATGTTGGCTGGAAGTTCCCGTCAAAGCGCGGGTCACTCGCCAAGTGCATGAGGAGCGTGGCATTTTGTTCCAGCGCATTCCAAAAATGCCACGATCCCGTGCGCCTCTGGGGCTCATCAAGGTTACCCCCCTTCGCCTCCTTCTCGCCACGCTTCGAACGTGCCTTGGCGCCCGCGCTGCTTAAGTCGTGAGACCGCAACGCTTCGCCGTAGACCTCAACGGCCCGCCAAAGGCTCCACGCGTGCGAATTGGCGAACTTTATTCCTTCTGCGTAGCATCCGAGGCCACCTTCCTGGAAGAAGGAAGGCGGGAGGTGAAACGTGGATTCCACAACATCCCAGAGCTTTGCGCTGTCCTCCACGACCACCGCGCCGATCCAAATATCCATCCGGTCGCTCAGCTCGCGGCTATGAGATCTGATGGCAAGCGGCGCCCCGCTGGATGACATCGCGCCTCGCTTTTTGACATCCAAGTTGTGAAGCTCGCGCCAAACGGCCCTTCCAATCTTCGCCCCTAGCGGGAATCGGTCTCCCTTATCGTTGGTCAATTCGGTTGAGGAAGGCTCCCGAAACAGTTTGAAGGGAGGATATTCCCATCGCTCACGTCCGATCTGGAAATGGACTCCGTCTTCCTTCAGCCAGATTGGGCGCAGAAGCGGAACAAGCCTCCCAAGGTATGTGAGGGTAGCGTTTCGAACCGCGACGCCATCATTCGACGATTGGGGAATCATCTCCCAGAGGGGCCGACCCATGCCCGAAGGGTAATTTTCGTCGATGAGATGTTGATCCAAGCAGTTGCGCAAGATCGTTTCCCTTAGCGTGGCGCCTCGAATGAACGTATGAAGCATGTTCCCTTCGATGCATGGTCCGATGCCCTTGTGAGGCTGCCCAAAGGCGGCCGAAAAGTTCTGAAAAGCAAGTAGAGCGAGCGCTAAGTCCGCAGCCGAGAAAACTCGCTCCTCACCGCCAGCATGATCGAACAGCGTTGGATTGTTGTTTGTGGCGAGGTGAGGCCAGAGCTTCGAGTTCTTCATCACTGAAGCGGCTGAGTCGGCCGGTCGCCTTTGCAGAAAACGTGGCTCCGCCCCGAACAAGGCAAACGCACCGCGATGCGCTTCGAGATAAGCAGGAACCTTCGCTTCGAAGTCGTCGCCAAAATCGCCCCATCCCTGCTTGTCCTCCGGCGCGCCGAGCGCGGCTTGTGCGGAGCACACAAGCAGGCGTATCACGGAAACGCGCTCAGCAGGTGGGAGGTCGAGGTCGATCCATTCGTCTGCCCGTGAAAAGGCTTCCGTCAGACTGATGCGCGACGGAGCGCCCGCGGCATCGAGCACGGGAAGCCACGTGTCCGAGACAAGATTGAAACCAAGGTTGAGTGCCGCCATGTCCAGCCGGAAACTGGCTGGCATCGTGGGGAGCTGTTTCGGGTTTCGCAAGCCTAATCTTTAGGCTTCACGAGTTTTCCTCGTTTCCTCTCCGATCACGCCTGCTCAAGGTCTGGCGTGGCACCGAGCAAATCCATTTTTCGCCGTTTTGGAATCTGTGGGGGAATTAAACTCTAGATTTAAACTCAATGTGCCCGAAGCCTAAACCGGCAAAGAAGATCGCTGGATGCAACGCATGGCGGCTCTCAATATGGCGAAGCATCGAGCGGATCGTCCGGTTCTCCGGCGGGGGTAGCATGGGTGTTTTCCCGAGTTCGCTCGATGCCTTTGCACCGAGTCCACTTCAACGAGTGCTTTGCGGCGCTGGCGTGCTCCGGCACGGGACAGATGATGCCTCCTCCATCAACTATTCCGACGGCAAGGCGGCGACGCGCATATTCAGACAGGCACCTTGGGGCGTGCCAGCCCCGCACCCAGTTGAGTGGCACGCGAGCTGCGTTGTCGTGCAGAAGCCTCGCCGCCGCCAAATCCCATTCATGAGCTTGGACGGTTATGGGTGAGCCTTCCAGTGGATGCACTTCCCAATTGACACCTCCGAGCGGGATCGGCTCACGATTTAATAGGAGGAGATCGCAAGTAGGCACACCTTCATCCCACCTAGTAGGAGCCTCACCTTCTTCATCGGTGGCGGCCTTCCCGCGAAAACAGTTGGCATTCAGTTTGGCCCGATGCACCATCTCAGCGGTTCGTTGGCTTTGTTCCCGCTCCAAAACGATTGCTGCCTCGTAGAGTTTGGCAACATCGCTCTCGTAGGACGCGCGCAGGAGCGGCCGGATGTCCCGTGGTAGGTGGACGTCGTCGCGTCCGCGCCACGTCAAGAATGACTGCACCAAGCGCAGCGGCGGATATACTTTTCCCCCGGCTCCGAGGCATTTCTTTGTCGCCTCCGCGCTCATCTCAACATTCAAGGCCGGGTGCAGCAGCCACGCTGCCGGACGGTCGAATTCAGGCTGCCGGGTGGTGGCAGAATGACGATGGAGACGACCCAGGCGCTGGAAAATCGCGTCGGTCGGAGCGAGGTCGGTGACCAGTAAGTCAGCGTCGATGTCCACGCTCTGCTCCACGACCTGCGTGGCGACGACGATGCATCCCTGCATCGGGCGGCGGCCGCCGCGGCCGAGGGCGTCCACCCAGTCCTTCTCCAGTTGCGTGCGCCGCCAGCGCGGAAAGCGGGAATGGAGCAGCGCCAGTGGCGGGGCTGCTTCCACCGCCGTGAGGCAATTGTTGAGACGGTCCCATGTCGCCTGCGCGGAGTCCACGGTGTTGCGGATCACGAGCACGCAGGCGCCGCGCGCGGCGGCGCAGGCCACATCGCCCCAGACGGCCAAGTCATCCGCGGCGTAATGCCGCAACAGCACGTCTTGGCGCGACTTCGGGGCAATTGCCACGGGCCGGCGGTGGACGGCGGCGCCGACGGTCACGGAGGTCACGACTGCCTCGTCCTCGTCCGCATCGCTGGTCGCGGGCAACGCGGTGGAGGCAGGGGCAACAGCTTTCCACGCTGCCCGCACGAGTTCATCTCGACGCGCTCGCGTGAGCGTGGCCGACAGCACGAAGACGCTCGCGCCGAGGTGGAGCAGGCGGCCGACGAGCTCATCGACCAGGGTGCTCGTGTAGGGATCGTAGGAATGCACCTCGTCCAGCACCACGACCTTGCCGGCGAGGCCGAAGGCCCGCAGGCCGCAGTGCTTCACCGGCAGCACGCTCATCAGTGCCTGGTCGAGAGTGCCTACGCCGAAGGGCGCGAGCAGGGCGCGCCGGCCGCTCGCGAACCAGTCGCGCGCGGCGGTGGCGTCCTCGGTGTCGCCAGCCGGCGCGGTGGGGCCGACGTGGAGCGTGCGGTCCTCGCGCAGCCACGCGCCGCCGTGGACGAGCCGAAGCATGGATTCACTGGCAAGCGCACGTTCAAGAAACGGCTTGAGGCGGTCGTCGAAGATCCGGTCGGAAGTGAGTTGCGTCGGGAGAGCGAAATACAGGCCGGAGGGTGTCGGGTGGTCCTGGTCGGTCCATCGCCGCCACGCCCCCGCGAGCGCGGCCTCGGTCTTACCGCCGCCCATTGGAGCCTCAATGAGGTGCAAACCGGGCTGCGCGGCGGCCTCCCAAACCGCGTCTTGGAGGGTATTGGAATCAAAACGTGTAGCACCGGGCGCGGCGAAGAGCGAGGACATCCCCTGGTGCGCCGCCAGCGTGACGCGCCCCCAGCCAAGGCCCTCGACCGCGCGTTCCGCCGCCGCCGCGCAGTCTGCGAGGTGGGCGTGGTCGCCGAAGGGGCCGGCCGGGAGCGGGAAGAACGACTCGTCCGAGCCGATCCAGTCGGCGAGCGTGATGAGGCCAGTGAGAAAGGCGGTGAGAGCACGGCCTTGGTCAGAAGTGAGTTGTAATGGCCACGCAGGCAATGGACCGAAGGAGGATTCGACTTGCCGTCGCAGTCGTTCGCGCGCTTCAACCCACGGACCGGGTTTTCTCTCCGCTCCTGCCATTCCAAATGCCTCGGCATTTTCGATGTGGTGTTCATTGTGATGGTATCGGCCGTGATGTCCGCCTGCGGCGATGACGTGACCTTCAAGGCGCTTGTGACCGAACCAATCGCCGAGCACCAAATGAGAGATCAAATCGTGCTGCGAGATGTGCTGGGCGGCGCGCTGGGGCTTTACAGGGAAGAATCGCTGCATCCAGGGCGGGCACTTGCGCGCGAAACCCAACGAAATTTTCCCCACGTCATGCAGCGCCGCGAGCGCCGCCAAACGCAGCCAGTCGTCGTCCGAGGGGAGGAGCTGGCGCACCGCAGGCGGAAGACGGCGGATCAATGCGAGGGCCACCGCGCCGACGTTGAAGGAATGGTCCCGCACCGAAAGCACCGGCTCGCCGGTGGCACGGTCCGTCTTGGCCCAGAAGATCATGGTGCGCAGCGAACAGCCATGTCGCAGCCGGCGCAACGTATCCGCACCGAGATCAAACGCCGCCGGACTGCGTTCCGTGTGCCCTAATGGAAGTCGTGGGAGCTGGCGCCGGGCAGGGCGTGGAGGGCGGGCA
>CALMOL010000358.1 GCA_937871685.1 uncultured Verrucomicrobiota bacterium | reverse complement strand
GTGCCCACGCCTCCCGTCGCCGCCTCGCCCGCCCCGAAGCCCGGCCCCCTGTCGAAGCTGCCGCCGGGCGAGATGCGGCCGGCGGGCGTGATGCAGTTCGACGGCTTCAACATGAAGTCGCCCCCCGGCAACGACTGGCTCCTGAAGGCTGACGAGCAGGCCGCCGCCAAGTGCACCCTTCGCCGCATCGTCCCCCCCGCCAGCACCTTCGGCGCGTATCTCCAGACGCGCCTCATCGAACTGCCCAAGGACCGCTATTCCGACGCGGAGTTCACCCAGTTCGTGAAGTCCAGCGTCGTGCCGCCGCCCGAGCAGCTCGCGCAGTTGAAGGGCAAGGTCGTCAAGCTCGACCAAAAGCCCATCAAGTGGCAGGGCCAGACCGCGGTGGAATATGAGCTCATCCTCGACGTGGGCGAGGGACCCGGCGCCTCCGCGTCAAAGCCCCTGCGCGTGCTCAACCATGGCATCGTGGCGCTCCACCCGGCCGGCCGGCGCACGGGCGTGTGGGCCGTCTATTCCGAGCGCGGCCACGAGCCTGAGGTGGCCAGACTCACCGCCGGCCAGATGCGCGACTTGATCGATCTCGTCACGCTGCAAAAGACGATCTCGACGACGCGGTGAACCCCAGCCTGCAATCCCACTCCCGCTTCCTCCCCTGGCTGGAGCTCGGGTTCATCGCGGCAGCGGGCTTCGGCTACGTGGTGTTTCGGAAGACGCTCGCCTTCCGCGCGGAGTTCATCGTGCCCATCGCCGTCGTGGCCGCGCTTTACATCGTGTTCCTCGCGGGGTCGGGCCGGCGCACGCCGGGCGACTTCGGCCTGCGGTGGGACAACATTGGCCGCGCGAGCGCGTGGACGGCGCTGCTCTTCGTTGGACCGCTCTTGTTCCTGCTGGCGCGCGGCTATTTCACGATGGTGCTGCCCAGCCATTTCTACTACACGCTCGGGCTCTACCCGCTGTGGGGAATCCTCCAGCAATTGGTCTTCCAGGGTTTCGTGCTGGAAAACTTCCGCCGCCTCGGCGCGGGCTGGGTCTCGATCCCGCTGACGGCCCTCTTCTACGGGTTCGTCCACTGGCCCTCGCCCTTCATGTTGTGGGCGACGGGCGTGGCCGGCCTGGGCTTCTCGACGCTTTACTGGTTTCACCGGAACGTCATCCCCATCGGCGTCGCGCACGGCATCCTTGGCGCCTGCCTGTTCTATCTCTACCTGGGCCGCGATCCGTTCGCCCGGTTCATCGGTTGACCCGGCCGGCAGAATTTACTTCCCTGTCGCGGCTGCGAAATTTTGAGGCCGCCGGGCGGATTCCGCTGGATGGTGCACCCGCCGAGGTGGCCGAGCAGAGCGCGCGCGCCACCTCCCCTCGATTTCCTTTCGTGATGAACCTCATGCAAAATCTCTTTGGCCTGTTCGCCGGCGATGGCGCCGCCCAAATCCCCGCCAGCAAGCAGGGCTACATCGGTGACTGGAAGGCAGATGGCATGGACCTCTCCATCGCGGCGGACGGCGAGGTGCGCTTCCGCCAGATCACCACCACGCAGACGGCGGAGGGCGCCACCACGAAGGCCCGCAATGTCTCTGGCCCGATCGCTCGCTGGGAAGGCGATTCCTTCGTCGTCGGTCTGACGGGCAGCCATGCGACCTTCCAGGTGGATGCCCCGCCCTCCGCCGAGGGCCGAATGACCGTCAACGGCATCGAGCTGACTCGGCAAGCCTGACGCGCCCGCGGGCAAAGGCGCGGCCTTGCGCGCGAGGCCGCCGGCAAGGTCACTGTCATCGGGCCAAGGAACGGTGAATGGTCGTATCCGAGAGCCGGGATTGCGGCAGCCTCAGGGGCTTCCTCGCCTCATGAACTTGCTGCCCCTTCGTTTCGCCATCGTCTTGGCGGCCTTGTTTTCCTCGTCCGCGCTGCTGCCCGCGCAAATCAACATCCTGCCGGCGGGCGAGGTCACGCCCGCCATCCGGCAGGCTCTCACCACGCTCGCCGCCCGCGTGCGGGGCAACCGGGAGGCGCTCCTGCGCCTGCGGCCCTCGGCCGGGCAAATCCTCCGGATCGCGGCCACCGCCGAGGATGCCAAGCTGCTCACGATCTACGTGGAAAAGGTGTTTTCCAGCCTGCCGGCCGGCGGGATTTTGTTGGGGCCGAGGCAGACGGAAATTCAGGTGGCGGCGGGCTTGTCCAGCGGCTATGCCGACGCCGCGGCGCACTTCCGCCCGGGAATCACCATTTACGCCGTCAAATACTCGGCCCCCGGCGACATCCTCGGCGCGGGCATCGACGGCTTTATTCCGATGGACGGCGTCTGGGTGATGAGCCCGAGCGCATGGCAGGCTTTCTCGAACCGGTGACGGCTGCGTCAAGGGGTGAGAAGCTCGCGGCGGGACTCGGGATTGCCCCAGCCTGTGACGAGGATTCCTCCGGGCAATCTTTCTGTGCTTTCCAGTCCTCGTTGTTGACAACGTTTATTGTTATAATATTCTCGCGGCCATGGACCCCGCCACGCTCGCCCGCGTCATTGATCGCGATCCCGCGTGGACGCTGGAGGAATTGTGCGAGCGCACGAATGCCCTCTTGCCCGCAGTGCTCGCCGCGGCCGGCGGGCCGGCGGACTCCGGTCGGCTGCGCGACGACGTGAACCCGCGCCTCATTCGCCACTACGTCACGGCTGGCCTCGTGGATGCGGCGGCGCGCGAAGGCCGCGAGGCGCGCTACGGCGCGCGGCACCTGGCGCAGTTGCTCTGCACGCGCCGGCTCCTGCACGAGGGGCACCCGGCCGCCATGGTTCACCGCGCGATCGCCGGCCTGCCCAATGGCGCGCTGCTCGCGCTGCTGCGCAGCGGGGGGCTGCCGAAGCTGCCACCGTCCGCGTCTTTGTCGGCCTCCCCGGCCCCGCGGGGCGCCCCGCGGGCTCACACATATCGCCCGCGCGCTGACCGAGGACATCGAGCAGTTGGACCGCGAACGGTTGTCCGAGGTCCGGGGCCGCATCGACGACATGATCCTGCGTGAGCTGGCACCAAAGGATCTCTACTATCAGAT
>CALMOL010000357.1 GCA_937871685.1 uncultured Verrucomicrobiota bacterium | reverse complement strand
GCGCGGATGACGCGCCCCGCCGCCGCTGCCCGCTCTTGCGCGCGGGTCGCCTGGGCATGCGCGGCGTGACGTGCGTCCTCCGCGGCGATCAAGCGCGCGCGCGCCTCGTCGCGTTCGCGGAGGGCGCCGGCTCCCGCCTCGCCCGAGGCGATGAGCTTGCCGCGCAGGTGTTCTTCCATCTCCTTCGCGCCCTTGCGTGATTCCACGAGATCGCGGCCGAGGCGCTGGCGCGCCGCGTGCACCTCGTAGTAGCGCCGCGCTGCCGCCCGCTCCTCCTCCGAGCCGCGCAGCAGGGCGTGAAGCAGGGGGGGTAGCGCCGGGCCGCCGCCGGGCTTGCGCCACACGCCCAGGCCCCAGCCGTGCGTGAACGCGAAGGCACCTGCGCCTTCCTTTTCGACCTCTCCCCACAGCCGCCACACGCCGAAGTCACCGTGCCGCACGCTCACGTCGTGGACCATCACGATGCCTCCTGGTCGGACCTTCGGGATCCAGGACTCCCAATCATGGCGCACCGCGTCGTAGGTGTGCAGGCCGTCCAAATGGAGGAGATCGATCGTGCTGTCGGCGAACTGCGCCGCGGCCTCGTCAAACGTCATCCGCAGCAGCCACGCGAAGTCGCCATAGGCGTGCTCGGAGCGGTGGCGTTCCACCTCCTCCCACACCTCGTCGCCGTAGAAGCCCGCCTGCGGATCACCCCGCCACGTGTCCACCGCGTAAAGCTTCGTGCCGGTGGCGTGCTGCTGGGCCGACTGGCAGAAGGCGAAGAACGACTCGCCCCGGTGCGTGCCCAGCTCCACGAGCAGCGCGGGCCGCAGCGCCGCGACGAGGTCGTGCGCGAACGGCGTGTGGTCGGACCACGCGCCGACGCCGGCGAGGCGCGGCTCGAAGCCGTGGAGGGTAGGGAGGTCGGGAAACAAGCAGGGCAGATTGAGGATTGCAGATTGGCTGGCGACAGGGAAACGGACCCCCCTTGGAGATCGCGCTCGGAATCACCGGGCGTATCTGTGGAGGGTCGATGGCCCGTGGCAAGCGGAGCACCGGCACCCTGCGCCAGCCAATCCGCAATCCGCAATCCCCAATCGAGCGAAGCGAGAAAGCCAGGGTGCGTGGGGCAACCGAGCGAAGCGAGACAGCCAAGGTGCGCGGGGCAACCGAGCGAAGCGAGACAGCCAAGGTGCGCGGGGGCAATCCGGTGCTAGGCTCCGCCCCGTTTTTCTTCCCCCCAACCAAGCCCATGCGATTTCACTTCGTCGGCGTCTGCGGCACCCTCATGGGCTCCGTGGCCGCGGCCCTGCGCGCGCAGGGACACCATGTCACCGGCTCGGACGACAAGGTGTATCCCCCGATGTCCGACTTCCTCGCCGCGCGGGGCATCCCGATTGCCTCGCCTTTCGCCGCCGCAAACCTGCCGGACGATCCGGCTGCCGTGGTCGTGGTCGGCAACGCCATGTCGCGCGGCAATCCCGAAGTCGAGGCCGTGCTCGCGCGCCGGCTCGCCTACGAGTCGCTCCCGGAGGTGCTGCGCCGGCATTTCCTGCGCGGGAAGCGGAACTTCGTCGTCACTGGCACGCATGGGAAAACCACCACTTCCTCGCTGCTTGCATGGATGCTCGAGTCGGCCGGGCGGGCGCCGTCCTTTGTCATCGGCGGGCTGCCGGGCAATTTCGGTGAGGGCGCGCGCTTCACCGCGTCGGAGTTCTGCGTCCTGGAAGGCGACGAATACGACACCGCGTTCTTCGACAAGCGCTCCAAGTTCGTTCACTACCTGCCGGAGTGCGTGGTGATCAACAACCTGGAGTTCGATCACGCGGACATCTTCAGCTCGGTGGACGAGATCGTCCTCTCTTTCCGCCGCCTCGTGAGCCTCGTGCCGGCAAACGGCCTGCTCGTGGTGAACGGCGATGATGCCAACGTGCGCGCCGCGGTCTCGGCGGCGCTCACGCCGGTGCTGCCGGTCGGCCTCGGCGTGGAGGGCGAGGGGCGGATCACCGCCATCGCAGGATCGCCCGAGGGGACAAGCTTCCGCGTGCTCGGCGAGAACTTCTTCACGCCGCTGGCCGGCGAGTTCAACGTGCGCAACTGCGCCGTGGCCGCCGCGGCGGCGCGCTTCGCCGGACTCCCCACCGGAGAGATCCGCACGGCGCTCGCGTCGTTCAAGGGGGTGAAGCGCCGGCAGGAGGAGCGCGGTCAAGCTGGGGGAGTGCGGGTGATCGATGACTTCGGGCACCACCCGACGGCCATCGCCGAAACGTTGCGCGGCCTGCGCGCGCGCCATCCGGGCGCGCGGCTCGTGGCGCTCTTCGAGCCGCGCTCGAACACCACGCGCCGCGGCGTCTTCCAGCAGGCGCTGCCCGCCGCCCTCGCGCAGGCTGATGCCGCGGTGCTCGCTCCGGTGGTGCGCCTCGACCAGATCCCGGCGCACGACCGCCTCGATCCCGCGCGCGTGGTGGCGGACATCCGCGCCGCCGGCCGCGAGGCGTTCTACGCCGCCGACACCGCCGAGGTCGTGCGCCGCGCGACCGAGTTCGCCCAGCCCGGCGACGTCGTGGTGGTATTTTCCAACGGCGGCTTCGACGGCGTCCACGCCAAGCTCCTCGCCGCGCTCGGCGAGCGGGTGCCCGTTCCCGCCTGACCCACGAATGGACGCCACCGAGATCCTCCTCCGCACGCACCGCGCGCACGACGTGCGCGAGCTTCACGCGCGCTGGCTCCGGCTGGCGCGCAAGCTCGGGCTGCACTGGCGGATCGTGGCGAAGTCGGATCGCCTGCCTGTCCCTGCGCTGGAGTTTCCGGGCCGGGATCGCAAAGGACGCGCGCTCTATTTCTCCGCCGGCATCCACGGCGACGAGCCAGGGGCGACCGAAGGCCTGCTCCGCTGGGCCGGTCAGGACGGCGGCATGCGCGACCTCCAGCGGCGCGGAATCCCGTTTCTGATCCTGCCGTGCCTCAACCCGTGGGGCCTGCGCAACAATCGCCGCGAGAACGCGGGCGGCGGCGACCTGAACCGGCTGTTCCAACGCGGCGACCTCTCGCCGGTGCGCGAGGTGCGGGCGCTCGTGGAAGGACGGAGCTTTTCCGCCGCCTTCATGCTCCACGAGGACTACGATGCGCTCGGCACCTACCTCTACGAGGTGGTGCCGCCCGGCGAGTCCGGCTGGGGCGAGCGGATGCTGGCCGCGGCCGGCCGGCTGATTCCGCCGGACCCGCGCCCCACCATTGAGCGCCGCCGGGCGCGCGGCGGGCTGATTCGGCGCTATCTAAACGACGCGGCGCTCCAGCGCTTCCGCCGCTCGTGCCCCGAGGCGCTCTACCTTTCCTTCCAGGGAATCACGCGCCGCTCGATCACGATCGAGACGCCGTCCGAGGACTCGCTTCCCCGCCGCGCCGCGGCCCACGCCGCCGCGTTGGCGGAAGCGGTGGCGCTGACGTTGGAAGAGTAAGCCGGCGGCAGGCGACGGTTTTCTCGTTTGCCGGGGCAGGGGTCTTGCTCGAAAGCTGGTCCTTCGTCCCTGCATGACGCCCGTCTCTCCCGATCCGACGCCCGTGGTGCCACCCGCGGCGCCGCTGGCTGGCGAGAGCGCGCCGGACGAGACGACCGCCCCGCCGCCAAATGCGGCGAACGACGACTCGCTGGCCCGCTATGAGATCGGCGAATTGCTGGCCGTCGGCGGGCTGGGGGAGGTGTATCGCGCGTGGGACCGGCACCTGCGCCGCCGCGTGGCGCTCAAGCGCATCCTCACCGTGGGTCCCGGCGCGGCCTTCGCGCAGGAAGCGGCGGGCAAGGAGGCCATGCACCTCGCCGCGCTCCAGCACCCGAACATCGTCACCGTCCACGACTTCGGCCGCGACGCGCAGGGGCCCTACGTCGTGATGGAGCTGGTCGAGGGCGAGACGCTGGAAAGCGTCGCCTCGCGCGCGGCCTTCCCGCTCACGGATTTCCTCCGCCTGGCGCGTGAGTCGCTCGACGCGCTGTCCGCCGCGCATGCCATCGGGATGCTCCACCGCGACCTCAAGCCGGGCAACCTCATGCTCAAGTGGGGTGGCGCGACGAGCACCTTCCAGGTGAAGCTCCTCGACTTCGGCCTGTCGAAGATTTCCGAGAAGCCGCAGACGCAGACGCGCCTGATCGACAACTCCGTGTTCGGCTCCATCCACTTCATGGCGCCCGAGCAATTCGAGGGGAAACCCTTCGACCAGCGCACGGACCTCTACGCGCTCGGCTGCCTCTTCTACTACGCGCTCACGCGGCAAAACCCCTTCCGCGGCGACACCGTGGCCGAGGTGATGAACGCGCATCTCCAGCACCATTTCACCTCGCTGGCCGTGCTGCGGCCGGACCTGCCGCCCACGTTGGCGGGATGGGTGGAGAAACTCTTCGCGCTCAAGCCCGACGACCGCTTTCAGACCGCGGCGGATGCGCTCCAGCAGTTGGAGCAGGCGGCCACGTCTGCCACGGCTCCGGTGCCGCTGCCGCGCCCGTCGATGCGGCCCGCGGTGGTGGGCGGCGCGATCGCGGCCGGCGCGCTCGTCACGGCCCTGTGGTTCCTCGTCATCCATCCGCGCGTGACCGGACCCTCGCCGGAGGCCGATTCGGCGCGCTTCCGCGGCGTCGTTCCCGCGGCACCGGCCGCGCCCGAGTCGGCGGCGGTCGGCTCGATCCTGCGGCCGGACGAGGCGAACAAAATCTACGACGCCGCCGACCTCGTCGGCCTGCGCGAGCGCCTCGGCCAGAACGTGGTGGTCCAGGGCGTGCTCGTCGGCCAGAACGACAGCCGCACCGGCAACGTGCGCTTCCTCAACTTCGGAAACGACTACCGCACCAGCCTCTCGCTGGTCTTCATGCAGGCCGACGTGCGTAAAGACGCCACGACGGCTCGCCTGCGCACCTTTGTCGGGAAGAAGGTGCGCGCCGAGGGCATCCTCGCCGAGCGGGAAGGCGCGTTGCGCGTGATGATCGAGAACGAGAAGGCGCTGACGCTCGTGCCGTGAGACGGCCCAGATAGGACCCATGGGTCATATACGACCCATACGACCCCTGAGGGCCGCGCGATTCCCCGGCATGGCCCGCCTGCCCCTGCCTGACTCCAAGGCTCCCTTCGACATCCACCTCGCCGTGCGCGCCATCCGCGAGGTGATCCGGCCTTTCCCGAAGGCGGCCCTCTTCGAGCTCCACGAAGACGACGGCTTCCGCAGCGCCTTCGAGCAGCTCGTGGCGTGCATCCTCTCCATCCGCACCTACGACGAGGCGTCCATCGTGGCGGCCCGCCGGCTCCTCGGGCGCGCCCGCACGCCGACCGCGATGGCCGCGCTGGACGAGGCGGAGATCGACGCGCTCATCTCCAACGTGACCTTTCACGAGGGAAAGGCGCGCCAGATCCGCGCCATCGCCCGCCGCGCCTGCGAGGAATTCGGCGGCGAGGTGCCGTGCGACGAGGCGACCCTCCTCTCCTTCCACGGCGTCGGCCCGAAGTGCGCGAACCTCGTGCTCGGCATCGCCTGCGGCCAGCCCCGCATCGGCGTGGACATCCATGTCCACCGCGTCACGAACCGCTGGGGCTACGTCGCGGCCTCCACGCCCGAGAAAACCACCGCCGCGCTTGCCGCCGTGCTGCCGGAGGAATTCTGGGTCGAGATCAACCGGCTCCTCGTCCCCTTCGGCAAGCACATCTGCACGGGCCTGCGTCCGAAGTGCTCCACGTGCCCGGTGCTCGCGATGTGCCGACAGGTCGGCGTCGTCTCGCCGAGGTGAGCCGAGGTAAATCGTGAATCGAGGATGGTGAATCGTCGCTGACGCGGCGGCGTCGGCCGAAGGCTAAGGAGCGGACCCGGCCCCGCAGAATTCACGATTCACGATTCACGATTCACGATTCACACTCCCCCGTGTCCGCCCCCTCCCTCTACGCTTTCAGCGCGCTCGTGCTGCTCTGGCACTTGTGGCGCGGCTGGCGCCTGGGGCCGGCGCGGCTCGCCATCTCCATCGGGGCCATCGCCGCGGCTTGGGCGGGCGCGTGGTTTGGCGGCGCCGCCGCCGCGTCGCTCCTGCGGCCCTTTCTCGCGGGCTACCCGGAGGCCGTCGTGTTCTTGGCCGGCCGCCTCGCGGCCGGATTCGCCACCTGGCTTGCGGTCGTGATCCTCGGCGCCGTGCTCTTCAAGCGGACCGAGCACCAGAGCGTCGGCTTCGTCCGCCTGCTGTATGGCCTCACGGGAATGATCGGCGGCCTCGCCTATGGCTTGGTCCTCCTCTGGCTCTTCTTCATCAT
>CALMOL010000356.1 GCA_937871685.1 uncultured Verrucomicrobiota bacterium | reverse complement strand
GTGGAGGCGGTGGCGAGTGATGCCTCCGCGCTCGTCACCATCGGCATCCGCCCGCCGTGGGCGTGCCCCGGCTTCGGCTACATCGAGCGCGGCGAGGAGGTGGCCGGCGCGGCGGCTGGACGCGTGTTCCACGTGCGCTCCTTTCGCGAGAAGCCCGCCCCGGAGCGCGCGCAGCAGTTCGTCGATGAAGGTCGCTTCCGGTGGAACGCCGGAATGTTCACCTGGAGCGTGCACGCCATCCTCGGCGAGCTCCAGCGGCAGGCGCCCGAATTGGCCGCCTTCGCCACCGCCTACAAGAGCGCGCCCGACCCGGCCGCCGTCCTCGCCGAGCGCTTTGCCACACTCCCGAAGGTTTCCGTGGACTACGCCGTGATGGAGCACGCCCGCACGGTGCTCATGGTCGAGGCATCCTTCGACTGGGATGACGTGGGCGGCTGGAACGCGCTGGCCAGTTACCTTCCCACCGATGGCGATGGCAACCACGCCCGCGGCCCGCTCGCGGCGCTCGATGCGGCCAACAACCTCGTCTTCTCCGCCGCGCCGCGGCAGGTGGCCTTGCTCGGGGTGAGCGACTTGCTCGTGGTGCAGACCGCCGATGCCATCCTCATCTGCCCGCGCGACCGCGCCGAGCACATCAAGCAGATCATCCCCCTGTTGCCGCCGGAGCTGACGTGATGCGGTTGTAGAGGCGGCTCTGTCCGCGAGGCGGACGTGCCGCCTCTGCGACCTCGACCGAGTTTGCGCCGGCGCGGCTGGCGCGCAGCTTCCGGGCCGATCATGCTCTCCCGCCTTCTGCGCCCGCTTGGTTGTCTCCTCTCCGCCGCAATGGCCTGGCCCGGCCCCCGCGCGGTCGCAGCCGAGGAGGCCGTCGTGCGGCTACGGCAGATCGAGGCGCGCGTCGGCGGGCGGATCGGCGTGGCGGCGTGGCAGGCGGGATCAGGCCGGCGCCTGGAACACCGCGCGGGCGAGCGCTTCGCCATGTGCTCCACGTTCAAGATGATCCTCGCCGCCGCCGTGCTGCGCCGCGTGGACCGCGGCGAGGAACGGCTTGACCGCCGGATTTCCTACGCCGCGCCCGACCTCCTGGAATACGCGCCGATCACGACCCAGCACCTGCCCAAGGGCGCGATGACCGTCGAGGGCCTCTGCGCCGCGGCGATGGAATATTCCGACAACACCGCCGCCAACCTTCTCCTTGCCACGCTCGGCGGCCCAGCCGGCCTCACGGCCTTCGCTCGCTCGCTCGGCGACGCCATCACGCGGTTGGATCGCAACGAACCCAGCTTGAACACGGCCGTCCCCGGCGACCCGCGCGACACGACCACGCCCATCGCGATGCTCGGCTCTCTGCGCGCCCTGCTGCTCGGCGAGGCGCTGACGGCCGATTCGCGCCGCCGACTCGACGAATGGATGACGCGCAACACCACCGGCGCTGCGCTCATCCGCGCGGGCGTCCCAACCGGATGGACCGTGGGAGACAAGACTGGCCGCGGTTCCAACGCCACGCTGAACGACATCGCCATCCTCCGCCCGCCCGCGGGCGAGCCGATCATGCTGTGCATTTACTCCACCGAGTCCAAGGCGTCGGTGAAAGACCGCGAGGCCGCCGTCGCCGAGGTGGCGCGCGTGGTGGCCGAGACCTTTGCCAAGTAGCTCCCCTTCCCTCCCTTCATGAATCCCCAAGGCAACCTTTCCGACCGCTCCCTCCTCGAACGCCTCGCCCGCCGGGCGATGGCCGAGAACGGCTTCGAGGCCGACTTCTCCGCCCTCGCCGTGCAGGAGCTCGACGCCATCGACCGGCACGCGCCGTCCGATCCCAGCCTGCGCGACTTGGAGGAGCTGCCTTGGTGCTCCATCGACAACGATGACTCGCTCGACCTCGACCAACTCTCCGTGGCCGAGGCGAGGCCGGACGGCTCCACGCGCATCCTCGTGGCCGTGGCCGACGTGGACGCGCTCGTGCCGCAGGGCTCGGCGATCGACGCCCACGCCGCCCTCAACACCACGTCCGTCTATACGCCGGCTGCTGTGTTCGCCATGCTGCCGAAGGCGCTCTCCACGAACCTCACCTCACTGAATTACAACGAGGACCGCGCCGCGATCGTGATCACGATGGAGTTCGCGGCGGACGGCGAGCTCGCTGCCTCGGACGTCACCCGCGCCCGCGTGCGCAACAAGGCCAAGCTCGCCTATCGGGGGGTCGGCGCTTGGCTGGAGGGCCAGGGGCCGATGCCCGCGCCGCTGGCCGCCGTCCCCGGCCTCGCCGAGAATCTTCGCCTCCAGTCCGAGGTCGCCCAGCGCCTGCTGGCTCTGCGTCGGAGCCGTGGTGCGCTCTCCCTGGAGACGAGCGAGGCCCGCGCCGTCTTCGCCGAGGGGCGCGTTTCCGGCCTGGAAGCGGTGCGGAAGAACCAGGCCACCGAGCTGATCGAAAACTTCATGGTCGCGGCCAACGGCGCGGTGGCCACGTTCCTTGAGGCGCGCGGGTTCCCGTCGCTGCGCCGGGTGCTGCGCTCGCCCGAGCGCTGGAATCGCATCGTGGCCCTTGCCGCCGGCCTCGGCGAGCGATTGCCCGACGAGCCGGATGGCGCCGCGCTGGAGAAATTCCTCAGCCGGCAGCATGACGCCGCGCCGGAAAAGTTCGCCGACCTCTCGCTGGCCGTCGTGAAGCTGCTCGGCCGGGGCGAATACGTCGCCGAGCCACCCGGCGGCGCGTCCCCCGGGCACTTCGGCCTCGCCGTGGGCGACTACGTCCATTCCACCGCGCCGAACCGGCGCTTCACCGATCTCGTCACGCAGCGCCTGCTCAAGGCCGCCCTCGCCGGCGC
>CALMOL010000355.1:5154-7074 GCA_937871685.1 uncultured Verrucomicrobiota bacterium | reverse complement strand
CGAACGCCCGGGCGCGATCGCCGCGATCTATGACGTGCCGCTGCCCCGCCCGCGGCCCATCGCCGAGGCCATCTCTTCCGCGGGCGGCCTCGCGTGGGGGGAACTGGACCCCCGCCTGATGCTCCGCCGCCTGCCGGGCGTGTTCGCGGCAGGGGAAATGCTCGATTGGGAGGCCCCCACCGGGGGCTACCTGCTCCAAGGCTGCCTCGCCACCGGCGAGCGCGCCGCGCGCGGGGCCGAGGCATATCTTCGCGCCTGCGCCGTTGCCTCGCCCGCGGGGTGACGCCACCTTGCGCCGTGGGGCGGACGCGGGGCGGTTACCGCTCGGCCCATCCACCATTCTCCATCCGCCCTCCCTTGATGCCCCGCCGCACTCGCATCGTCCTCATCGCCGACGACCCCGCGCGGCTGAAGCCGTTCGTCGAGCGCTTCCGCGGCGACGAGCGATGCCAGCTCATCCCCACCACCGACCTGCGCGAGGGCCTGCTCCTTTCCGAGGCCGTGCCGGCCGACGCGGTGCTCGCGCACATCACGCTCACGCCGCTCAACGCCCCGCACCTCCTCGATCTCCTCCGCGGCCGGCCCAAGCCCGAGCAGATTCCCCTCCACTGGCTGACCGACGCCACCACGCGCGACACGCTGGACGCCGACGCTGGCCTCGACCTGGCGGCCGACACGTTGCTCGAGGATGACCTGCCGCCCGAGGAAGTCATGGACCTCCTGTTCGCCGAGCCCGAGGAAGCCGGGGCGCATCGCCGTCGGTTGGACCTCTCGCACGCCATCGAGTCGCTCGCCGCACCCCGCGCCCGCGTGACGCCGCTCCTCCCGGAGCGCCCGCGCCGGCGCCTGGCGCTTGCCGAGGGAGCGATCGAGCTGGATGGCGCGGGGCTGCGGCCCCTGGTGGAGAAATATTCCGCCGCCGGCGCAAGCGGCGTCCTGCGCGTGGAGCACAAGGGCGAGGCGGGCGAGCTGCACTTCGCCGCTGGCCGCGCGCGGCACGCGGTGTTCGAGGCCTCCTTTGGCCGGCTCGACGGCATGGCCGCGCTCGTGCGCTTCGCCCACTGGCCGGACGGCACCGCGCGCTGGCGGCCGGCCGCGGCTGGCGGGAGCGAGCCGCCGCGCACCATCGAGCACGAGATGCTGATGAACCTGCTGCGCTCCATCCCGATGCGCCGTTCCGGCGGTGCCTGACCGCGCTGCCACCAACGCCGCTTGAAGCCGCGGGAAATCTCGGCGACAGCCCCGCCATGAAGGCATCCCTTTCGCTAGCTCGCATTTTCCCGGCCCGGTTTGCCGCGGTTCTCCCCCTCGTGGTCGGGGCGGCCGTGCTCGCGCTCGGCGGTTCCGCGCTCGCGCAGGATGCCAAGCCGCCGGCCGCGTCGCCCGTCCCCGCGGCCGCCGCGCCGGCCGGGGAAGAGAAGTGGCGCAAGGAACTCGCCGCCGACCTCGTCAAGACCGCCGACGGCAAGATGACCATCGTGCGCCACGAGCTGGTGACGATCCGCGCCGAGGAGGAAGGCTCCGACCGCCGCAAGACCGTGCGCGTGCGCTCCGAGGCGCCCGAGAGCGGCGTGCTCTCGCGCGACAACTTCGTGGCCTACACCGAAAAAGTTTACATGGGCTTCCTCCAGGGCCTGGCCGATGGCGAGGACTTCACCACCGAGGCGATCGACGCGCCCAAGGACGTGGACGTGGAGATCAACGTGACGATGAACCGCGACGGCTTCCAGGTGGAGGGCGTGGACAAGAAGACCGGCGAGCGCAATCCCGTCACGCAGAAGTGGTCCGAGCTCTTCAACACGAAGAAATAGGCGGGGCCGAAGATCCGAGGCTTCAGCTAACGCGCCGGCAAGCGCGTGGCTCGAGCCGCGTCAGCGGCGATCCGAACGTAGCCCCGCGCTTCAGCGCGGGGACTGCGGC
>CALMOL010000355.1:0-5144 GCA_937871685.1 uncultured Verrucomicrobiota bacterium | reverse complement strand
CCGGGGGCACGCCGGCCCAGCACGGCGCGGTCCCCGCGCCCGCCCCGCCTCCCGCGGCCGCACCGCTGAGGCTCGATCGCGCTTTCGCACGTTTGATCGCACTTGGCGTCAAGCCCCAAGGGCCGGAGCCATCGCCGGCTTTGCCGCGGACCGCGCGGCGTAGGCGCGGATGGCGGCCTCCGCTTCCGGCCGGATCACGATGCCAGGCCGGGCCGCGCGCAGGCGGCGCAGCGCGTCGTCGGCGTCGCCGGCCCGCTCGCTCGCCAGCAGCCACGCGCCGGCCACGGCGGCGGAGCGCGAGTAGCCGATCTTGCAGTGGATGTAGGTCGTGCCGCCGCACGCCTTCTCCCCGCGCAGGAAGGCCACCGCCTCGTCGAGCTGCGCGGGCGTCGGCGCGGTGAGGTCGAGGATCGGCAGATTGAGATAGCGCCGCGCGCGCAGCGGGCGCGCCTCGTCGAACTCGCCCGTCAGGTCGAGCACCGCCGTCACGCCCTCGCGCACGGCCTGCAGGGCCTCCGGCTCGTCGAGCACGCGCCCGACCCACGCGCCCGGCGCGATGCGATCCCACGGCCGGCATTGGCGCCGGTAATGCCGCAGCGAGAGCCACTGCCCGAAGAGCACCGGCGCGAGGATGACCCGCGTGACCCACGGGAGGCGGCCGCTCGCCTTGCGGAAGATGCCCGGCCCCGCGCCGAAGTAGGCGAGCGAGGTCACCGCCAGCGCGAAGAACGGCCACGCCATCACCACGCCCCACGGCGTCGGAAAGAGCAGGCCCACCCCGAGCGCCACGAGGGCCAGCAGGGCGTAATACGTCCCGATGCGCGCGTGCGCCGTCACCGCCGGCGCGGGCGGCGATGGCCGCACGAACCAAATGCATCCCACCGCCAGCGCGAAGCCGCCGAGCACGTCCACGACGTGGTGCTGCCAGGTGAACAGCGTGGAGACCCCCACCAGGATGAACCACGCCTGCACGGCCCACCGCAGCGCGCCGCGCGTGTGCCGTCCGTAGATCTCCACGAGCAGCACCCCCAGCGCGATGTGCAGCGAGGGGAACAGGTTGAACGGCTGGTCCACCGAGCAGAACGCTGCGAAAAGATCGCCCACCCAGCCATCCGCCCGCGGCCGCGTGACCGCCAGCGTGAGCGGCATCAGCAGGAAGAACGCGCCCGCGGTGACGACGGCCAGGATGATCCGCCGCGCGTGCGTCCCCAGCTCCGCGCGATCCGCGCACAAGAACGGCGCGCCGATGAAGAACAGGTCGATGGACAGGTAAGGCAGAATGAACGCCGGCAGGAACGGGATGCCCCCCTCCCACGCGAACCAGAGCGTCCCCACGTCCGTCCGCTGCGCCGTGACCAGCGAGCAGCCGACATACACTCCCACGAAGAGCGCGCAGAGGAGCGCCGAGGTGAGGGCGGCCGAGGTGAATCGTGAATGGTGAATGGTGAATCGTGGCACGGCTCGGTGGGTTTCCGCCGCCGCGACCAGCGCAACGCGGCTTGGCTTCTACTATTCACCATTCACCATTCACCATTCACGATTCACGATTCACGATTCACGATTCACGATTCACGTCCCCTCCGCCCTCTGCGCGAGCGAAACGGTAAAGATGCCCCACTCGTCGATCTCCTGCGCTTCCTTCGTGAAGCCGGCGGCGCGGACGAGCTGGTCCATCTCGCCCTGGGTGCGGCGGCGCATGATCCAGGGCTGGCCCTCGCGGTTCGTGAGCACGCGGGCGATGAACTCCACCTGCGGGTGCCACGGCTGGCCGGTATAGACCAGCCAGCCGCCCGGTGCCACGGCGTCGGCCACGCCGGCCAGCGAGGTGCGGACGGGAGCGTTGGCCGGGAACAACTCGTAGAGGCCGGACACCACCGCGATGGTCGGGCGCGGCGTGAGCGCGGCCAGCGAGGCGCGGTCGAACGCATCGCCGTGGACGATCTCCGCGCGGTCTTCCAGGCGCAACTCGCGCGCGAGCTTCCGCGCCGCCTCGAGGTTTTCCGACTGGTAGTCGCGCAGCACGGCGGTGGCGGCGATGCCCTCGTCGCGGAGGCGCGCGAGCGTTTCCAGCACGTAGCGGCCGCCGCCGCAGGCGATGTCGAGGATGCGGACGGGCTGGCCGGCGGCGCGCGTGCGGTCCACGGCCTCGCGCAGCAGCTTCTCCAGGTGCACGCGTCGCTGGCGAATGCCGCGCCAGCCGATCGCGTTGAGATAGTTCTGGTCGATGGCCCGGCCGATCGGCGTGTGGCCGCGCGGGCGGTTTTCATAGACGTAGTCGAGCGACACGCCCGAGTCGAAGCCCGTGCGCCAGCCGGTCTGGATGCCCTCGCTGAGCTGACCGAGCGTCTTCATCGAGAGACGCGTGAGCTTGAAGAGGGGACTGCCGCCGGGCTGCCGGAGCCGGTCGTGCTCGTCCTTCGTGTAGCCGCGCTGGTCGGCGTCGAGCAGCGAGGGCGGCGCGGCCGGGCGGGCAAAGCCTTGCTCAAGGAACGCGCGAATCTTCCGCACCACGAACGCGCGCTTCTTCTCGTGAAAGATCGCGTGCGAGAGGCCGGGCAGGTCCGCCCACTGCTTCACGGGCGAGGAGAGGCCGTCGAAGAACTCGCGCTGCGCGTCGCGCTTCACCACCCAGTCCGAGCCGGCCGCGAGCACGAGGGTGGGGACGTGGATCGCGCCGGCATCGGCGAGGAGGCGGGTGGAAGTGTCGTGGAGGTCGAGCAACACGTTCACCGCGATCTGCCGGAAGATGAGCGGGTCGGCGTCGTAGCGCGCGGCCTCGGCCGGGTCGTGCGTGAGCATCTTGCTCTTCACGTAGCTGCTCACGAAACCGGGGCCGAAGAGCTTCTCCTTGAGCCGCAGCGCGGGCACCGCGAGCGGCACGTAGAGCTTCACGCGGAAGGCCGGCGTGCCGAGCACGAGCGCGCGGATGGGCGGCGCGAAATCGTGCACCCACGCCGCGGCCGTCACCGCGCCCACCGAGTGCGCCACCACGGCCATCTCCCCGAGGGGAAGGTCGTGCACTCCGGCGAGGTGCCGCGCGAAGGCGTCCGTGTCCTTCACGACGGCCGCGATGCTCGGCGCGCTCCCGCGCTCGCCGGGCGAGCGGCCGTGGCCGCGCGCGTCCCACGCGAAGAAGGCCGTGCCCGGCAGCGCGAGCCCGCGCACCGTTTCCTCCCAGCGCCCGGAGTGCTCGTGGCCGCGGTGGAAGAGCAGCACCGCGCGCTCGGGCTTCGCGCCATCGGCGGGCAGCCACGCGCGGTAGAAAAGCTCCGTGCCGTCCCAGGAGCGAAACGTGTGCTCGGAAAGAACGAGGGGAGGGAACGGAGGATGGAGGATGGCAGAAGCCGGGGGAGCAGCGGGGGCAGACATGGCGGAGGAAGTTCGATGCACCGAGCGCGGGAGGTTGATCGAAAGAACGAGGGGGTCGCGAAGGAAAATCAATGCTTCTCCGCCCCGGCCGGCGGCCTGGGACCCTCGCCGCGCTTGGCGCGCAGGGCGGCGAAGATGCGGGCGAGCCGGACCCAGATCGTCTGAATGCAGCCGGCGATGACGATCCAGCAGGCGATCTCCAAGCCCGTCATTCCCCGGCCGGCGACCGTCCATCCCGGCCTTCCCCAGGCGAACCAAGTCGCCCACGCGCCGAGGTGGAGCACCACCATTCGCCACGGCTTGGCCATCACGCCGGAGAACTCCCGCTGCACGCCCACGGCCTGCCCAAGGATGCCCACGTAGGCCGTCATCACCGCGAGGATCGCGGCCCAGTAGGCCACCAGCGGCGCGCAAAGCCCCGAGTGCGCCACGCCCACGAAGATCATGATGTCCGACGCGCGGTCCGGCAGGTCGTTGAGGATCTCGCCGCGCCAGGAGGCCTTGCCGGACGCGAGCGCCACCATGCCGTCGAGCATGTTGCACCACAGGCGGCCGTAGCAGAAGAGCGGCGCCAAGAGCAGCAGGACCGGGTGCCGCGTTGACTGCCAAAAAGCCAGCGCCGCCGCGGCGGCGAAGACCATGGAGGCATAGGAAATCGTGTCCGGGTGCACCCCGCGCGCCACGCCCCACCGCGTGGCCGCGTGCGCGGTGCGCCGGAAAAGGTCCGCGATGGGCCGGCGCGAGGTCGGCTGGTAGGGAGGCGTGGTCATGGCCGATTTTCGATTGCTCCATGCATCCTAGCCGGCCCGCTGCGCTCGGCTGTCGATTCCCGATGGAAACAGGAGGCAAAGGCGGCCCCGGCGCAGCCGGCAGTTGGAACTCGGCGTTCGGCAATCCGCCGCGTTGCCGCCTGCGCCAGCTTCCGCTAATGCTGAGAGAATGAAAATTCTGCTGGCGGCCGACGACCGCGAGACCGCCGCGCCCCTGGCGCAGGCGCTCCGCGCCAGCCTCGGCGCGGTGGTGCAGCTCGCCGTCGGCCATGACGCCGCGCTGGGCCTCGCGCGCGCCTCGGGCCCGCCCGACTTGCTCGTGACCGAGGCGTTCTTCCCGGAGCACGACGGCTTCGCGCTGCGCACGGTGCTGCTCGATCTCAACCCGTCGCTGCGCACGATCTTCCTCTCGCGCCACGACTTGGCCGACTATGGCCCTTACCTCGCGGGCGACCCGTGGTTCCCGCACCCGGTCGATCCCGCCGTCCTCCTCGCCGCCGTCGCGCCGCCGGCCACGGCGCCCTCTGCGGCGCTGGCATCCGTTCCGCTCGCGCCGCAAGACGCGCGGGCGACCCCGGCCACCGCGCTGGTCCAGCTTCGTCCGGCGGCCCAGCCCCCGGCTCCACCGCCGCCGGACTCCTTCGACACCGCTCTCCTCCTCGGCGACTACGCCCTCACCGAGTTGCTCACCGAGGGCCGCTGGGGACCCGTGTATGAGGCCGTGCAGCGCTCGGTGAATCGCCGCGCCGTCGTCAAGACGCTCGGCCCCGACCAGGCCGCCGACCCGCGCGCGGCCGCCGCCTTCCGTCAGGCCGCGCAGGCCAAGGCGCGCCTCCAGCACCCCGCCGTGCTGCCCGTGTATGAGGCCGGCGAGGCCGGCGGCGTGCCCTTCTACGCGCGCGAATACGTGGACGGCTCCAACCTCCACGATCTCGCCCGGACCGGAAAATTCCTCTCCGCCGCGCAGGCGCTCGAAGTGGTGCGCACCGTGGCCGAGACCCTCAC
>CALMOL010000354.1 GCA_937871685.1 uncultured Verrucomicrobiota bacterium | reverse complement strand
AAACTCGAAACTCGAAGTTCGAAACTCGAAACAAGCGCCGAAAAGAACGGCAAGCACCGGAGGCATCCAAAGGCCGCGCGCTTTCCGCTTTCCGCCGCTTCTTCCTTGCGGGCCTTGTTTCGAGTTTCGAAGTCGCCGCTTCTTGATCGGAAAAGTCTTGAGCGGCTATCTCGCTTCGCTCGGTTCGAGTTTCGAGTTTTTTTTAGGTCCCGAGAGACTTGCGCACGACCCCGCGCTGTTCGGAACGAGCCACAGCCTCCTCGGCGGCGACAATGCCCTGGCGGGCGAGCTCGACCAGCGCGTCGTCCATCAACTGCATGCCCTGCTTCTTGCCGGTTTGCATCACGCCGGGGAGCATGAAGGTCTTGCCGTCGCGGATGAGGTTTCCGACGGCCGGGGTGTTCGTGAGGATTTCCAGCGCGAGGACGCGGCCGGCGCCGTCGGCGCGGGGGACGAGCTGTTGGGAAACGATGCCGCGCAGGGACTCGGAGAGCATCACGCGGATCTGGCCGCGCTGCTCGGTGGGGAACACGTCGAGCACGCGGTCGAGCGTGCGCGCAGCCGAGCCGGTGTGCAGCGTGCCGAGCACGAGGTGGCCGGTCTCGGCGGCGGTGAGCGCGAGCTGGATGGTCTCCAAGTCGCGCATTTCGCCGACCATGATCACGTCCGGATCCTCGCGCAGCGACGCGCGCAGGGCAGCGGCGAAGGAGGCGGTGTGGGCGTGCACCTCGCGCTGCGTGATGTGGCAGCCCTGCGGCTCGAAGAGATACTCGATGGGATCCTCCAGCGTGATGATGTGGTCGTGGCGCGTGCGGTTCACCTCCTCGACGAGCGAGGCGAGCGTGGTGGACTTGCCCGAGCCGACCGCGCCGGTGACGAGCACGATGCCGTTGTGATACTGCGTGAGGAGCTTGAGGTGCGGCGGCAGCTCCAGTTCGTCCATCGTGCGGACGCGCGAGTTGATGATGCGGAAGACGAGGTCGAGGCCTAGTCGCTGACGCACTACGCTGGCGCGGAAGCGACCGAACTCGGGCGTGTAGGCGAAGTCCACGTCGCCGCGCTCGGCAATGCGGGCGAGCTGTGGCTCCGAAAGGAAGGCGTGGGCCATGCGCTCGGTGTCCACGGCGGTGAGCGCGGGGGCATCCGACCAGATCGGCTCCAGCCGGCCATAGCGCCGCCACAGCGGGGGCATCGAGACGCCGAGGTGCACGTCGGACGCGTCGCCCTGCTGGCCGGCGACGAGGTAGGGATCGACGTGGTCGTAGGCGAAGACCGTCTCGGTGTCGGCGGAGGAATTAGCCACAGAGGCACAGAGAGCACAGAGGGGAAAAAACTCGAAACTCGAAGTTCGAAACTCGAAACAAGCGCCGAAAAGAACGGCAAGCGCCGGCAGCTCCCCGGCCCCGCGCCCCTTCGCTTCCGGGCGCTTCTCCCTTTCGGGCCTTGTTTCGAGTTTCGAACTTCGAGTTTCGAGTTTTTCCTCGGGCGTGATCACCGGCTTCCTCTTCGACATCGGCAACGTCCTGCTGCCCTTCGACTTCGCGCCAGCGCTGGCGCGGCTGCGGGGGCAATCCTCGATTCAGGATGAAGCGGCATGGGAGCGGCTGCTCGGGCACCGCTCGGCTTACGAAGGCGGCAGGATGGACCGGGCGGCATTCCTGGCCGCGGCCCGCCGGGAGATCGGCTTCGCGGGCGAGGACGCGGAGCTGGTGAAAATCTGGGGCGACATCTTTACGCCCAATCCGCCGATGGACGCGCTGGTCGAGCGGCTCGCCGCGGCGGGTTATCCGCTGTGGCTGCTGTCAAATACCTGTGACCTCCACGTCGAGGCGTTCCTGGCGCGGCACGCGGTGTTCCGGCATTTCCGTGGCGCGGTGTATTCGCACGAGGAGCGCGTGATGAAGCCGGACGCAGAGATCTTCCGCCGCGCCATCGCGCGTTTCGGCTTCACGCCGTCCGAGACCATCTACGTGGACGACCTCGCGCCGAACGCGGCGGCTGCCGCGTCGCTCGGATTCGTGGCGCTGGAATATGATCGCGTGCGGCACGCGGAGTTCGAGGCCCGCCTGCGGGCGTTGGGCGTGAAGGGGGCATAGCCTCGATTTTCTCCGTGCCCTGGCGCGGAGGTGGTGAAGATTTACGCATGAAGACCGCGCTCGCGTTCCTCGCTTTCTGTTTGTGGATCCTGAGTGCGCCATGGCGCGGAGAGGCGGGGACGTTCGTGCGCGAGGGACCGGCGGCGGGCTCCGCCGGGAAGATCGTGGAGGAGGAAGCGGCCAGCGCCGCGGGATGGACGCCGGACACGCCGCATCCGACGGCACCGAATGTGATCGCCTCCGCGGTTCGAAACGAGTGGAAACCGGCTCCGGGCTACCGCTGGCTGAATCCTTCCGACGCCCGCGACCTCCGCGTGGCGGCGCTGCCCTTCGGGGGCATCGGCGCGGCGCTGGGGGTAAGCCCGATGGACGGCCGTCCGCTGGTGGCGGAGGTGCTGCCGGGCTATCCCGCGGAGGCCGCGGGCCTGAAGGTCGGCATGATCCTCGTCCAGATCGACGCGTCCCCGACCACCGGCAAGAGCCTCGCCGAGTGCATCCGGCTGATCCGCGGCGAGGCCGGTGCGGCGGTGCACCTGGAAACCTTCGATCCCGCGACGAAGACCACGCGCGTCTTCCTGATCGAACGGGCGCTCATCGAGCCGAAGTGACTCGGCTGCGGCTCGCTCCAACGGCAGGCTGTGGGTGAGCTGGGAGCAGCGGAGAAGGGGCTTTCGTGCCCGCCTGCGCCCAGCCATGGAAGACCGGCGCGGCCGCACAAAAAAGGGGCGACGCTGCGCTTTTTGCCCACGTCGGTGCACTTTTTTTGGGCGCGGCTGCACTTTGGAAGCGCAAAATCACCCCCAAAAGCCCGCCGTTGCCCAAAAAAGGCGCGTCGTTCCACTTTCAAAGTGGAACCGCGCACTTTTTTTGTGCTCGCGCGCACTTTGAAAGTCCAAATTGCACTTCCAAAGCGCAGCGTTGCACCTTTTTCGTGCAAGCGTGGACCTCGAAAGTGGAACGTTTCACAAAAAAAGTGGAGCGATGCGCTTTGGAAGCGCAGCCGAGCACCTTTTTGGTGGAAGCGAGACCCTTTTTTGTGCGGCGGTGGGCTTCAGAAGCGGAGAGCTGCCCCCTTTTGGTGCGGCCACACGCTTTGAAAGTGAAACGTTGCGCCTTGAAGGGGAAAGCCAGCGGTTTTGAGGCGCGGCGCAGCACCTAGGAGGCGGAGGACGGCGCGTTGTTCGCAGGGCGGAGGCGCGGCGAGACCAAACTCAACGCGGAATCGCTACGGCTGAAGCGTCAGCCGGTGCCGCGCCGGGCTGGGCAGGAAGGGCGACGGACGACCCTCGGCCCAGTCGGCGTGGCCGGCGCGGTAGAAGGGCGAGAGGAGGTGGCCGCTCGCGCCGCCGGGCTGGTGGAAGATTCCTTCCGCCTCGCGGCCGGGCGAGACGACCATGCGCTCCGAGGCGCCGAAGTTCGGGGTCTGCACGCGCGGCAGATCCGCGTCGCCGGGGAGTTCCTGAGCGGGCATCTCCAGCAGCCAGCGGCCGAGCCACGCGGGCAGGGCGCGGGCCAGCGGGTGAGTCATCGCGAGGGTGTTCGCGCGGCCCCAGGTGCAGTCGCGGAGCGGCGGGGCGCCGGGCAGGCGGCCGCCGAGGTCGGCGGTGAGCTGCGCGCAGTGGAGCAGCAGGGCGTCCCACGAGGCTTGGCCAGGGGGAAGGAAATGGGCGGGCCGCTCGCGCAGCAGTGTGAGCAGGGCTTGCTCGGCGCGCACGCGGCCGGCGCGGAACTGCGGCTCGCGCTTCTTCACCGGCTCGTAGATCGTGTTCAGCACCGTCTCGGCCACGAGGCGGCGGAATTCCCGGATGAGGCGATGTCCTGGCTCGGCCACCGCGGCGTGGCCGTGCCATTCCTCGACGAGGCGGCGCAACTCGGCCCGCGGGCCGCTCGTGCGGACGTTTTCATCGGACAGCGTGGCCAAGAGAGCGTCGCGCCACGGGCGGAGCACGAGAGACTCGTCGTCGAGCTGGATCGCGAGGAGATCGCGCGGCGTCGCCGGCTTCGCGAGGGCGGAAAGGCGGTCGCGGATCTGCGCGGCGCGGGGCGCGTCGTCGTAGCCACCGTTGCCGAGGAGCGCGAGGGCCTTGCCGCCGACCACGCGGTTGTTCGCGCTCCAAAGCTGGCCGTTGGCGGGGTCGCGGACGATAGGCGTCTCGGCGGGCAAAAGGATGCCGTTCCAGCCGCGCGCGCCGTCGGCCCACGATTGCGGAAGCAAGCCATCGTGGCCGAAACGCTTCGGCACCCGGCCGGCGATGGTCCAGGCGATGGCGCCGGTGCGGTCGCCGATGACGATGTTCTGCGCGGGCATCCCGGCGGACTGCGCGATGGCGATGGCCTCATCGAGAGTGCGGGCATCCATCAGGCCGGCGAGGTTGACGTTCACGGCCGCGGGATCGTGCGCCATCCAGTGCAGCGCGAGCGGGCGGCCGGCCGCATCGCGCTGGGGGAGGAGCGGTCCCCAGCGGGTGACGGTGACATCGAGGATCTCGGGATCGGCGCGGCCGGCGACGCGGATCGTCTCGCGGCGCGTTTGAAATTCCTCGGAGCCCTCCGGCGTGCGGTAGCGCTTCTCGTCGGCGGGGTCCGTCTCGACGATCACCACGTCGCTGGTGTCCACGTAGGAATTGGTGAAGCCCCAAGCGACGTCGCCATTCGAGCCGACGACGATTCCGGCCACGCCGGGCAGCGTGACGCCGGTGGCGGTGCGGCCGGGCAGCACGAGCGAGGCGCGATACCAGATGTTCGGCACGCCGAGGTTGAGGTGCATGTCATTGGCCACGAGCGCGCCACCGCCAAGCACGCGGGAGCCGGCCAGCGCGAAGTTGTTCGAGCCGGGCAGCGCGTCGGCCGGCGGGTGGAAGACCGCCCACAGCGTCCTTTCGGCCTCGCTCATCTCGACCGGCGGCGGGAGTGCCGTGGCCGCGACGCGTGGCTTTACCTGCGCGGCATCCGGCACGGGCGGCGCCGGTTGGAAGGAGCCGTCGAGCGCGGCGGTGCGCTCCGGCACGTTGGGCCACAGGAAGGCGAGCATCTCGTCGCCGTAGGTCTCGGCGAGGGCAGCGCGCATCCGCTCGCGCAGGCCGTCGCTCTCCTGTAGGGAGAAGAACATCGCATAGACGGCGAGGATCGAGTCCTCGCGCGTCCAGGGGCGCGGGGTGGTGCGCAGGAGCTGGTATTCCCAGGGACGCGCGCCGAGCGACCCGAGGCCGGCGTTCACGCCGGCCACGTAATCGTCGAGCCGGCTCCGCTCCTCGGTCCCGAGGCGCGCGAGCACTTGGTCGGTCACGCCGCGAAGCCCGTGCCGGCGTGCTTCGCGATCCAGCGGCAGCGCGGCGGCGCCGAAGAGCTCGGCCAGCTCGCCCGCGGCTTGCCGGCGCAGGAGGTCCATCTGGAAGAAGCGATCCTGCGCGTGGAGGAAGCCGAGCGCGCGGTAAAGGTCCTCCTTCGAGGCGGCGCGGATCGTGGGGACGCCGTTGGCGTCGCGCTCCACGGTGACCTCCGCGCCGAGGCCGGCGAGCGCTTGCGTGCCGTCGAGCTTCGGCAGCGAGGCGCGCAGCAGCAGCCAGCCGGCCAGCAGCGCGAGCAAGGCAACCGCGAGCACGGCAAACAGCGGGATGAGGAGTCGGCGGAGGAGGCGCATGGGTGGAGATCAGGCGTCGAGCATGGCGACACTCCAATCCTCCACTTCCAAGCCGCGGACACGTCGAAACTCACCAAGGTTAGCTGATGCCAGGGTGCATCCGTGAGCCAGGCAAATCGCGGCGATCATCAAGTCCGCCGGCCCGATCACCTTGCCATCAAGTTCCAGCTCGTGCCGGACCTGTGCGTAATGGTCAGCGGCCACATCGTCGAACGGCAACGAGACAAACGGCGCGGGGGCTCGCTCCACCGCGGCGGCGCGAGCCGCAGGGAGGCCGTATTTCCGCGCCCCGTGCATGAGTTCCGCCCGCACGACCGAGCAGGAGAAGATTTCATCCCCTTTCCTTTTCTGGAGACGCCACCGGACCGGGGACGCTGGATCACGCAGGTAGTGAATCCAGGCGTTCGTATCGAGGATCCATCGCTTCACCATTCCGCACGCTTCTCGTATTCCCCCTGGGGCGGGCGTTCGAAAGCCACATCCGCGAGGGCGCCAGCGGTGCTCTCGAAGTAATCTTCCGGCCAGCCGTTGGAATTGACCTTGGTCGTTGGCTCCTTCACGATGGCGAGCGCCTCGCGCACCATTCGTTCCAGCCGCGCGGCAGCGTTTGGCGACAGCGCATTCAATCGCTCGTCAAGCTCATGGGCCAAGCTGCTCATGCCGAGAGGCTATCACTGCTCCCAGGCGCGGCAACCTCCCGCGATGCCAGCATCTGGCTCAACTCGCAGAGCAGCAGCGAGCCGCCCACCACGAGCACCACCGTCAGGCACAGGCTCTTGAGCGCCGGGTTCGTCGAGAAGAGCAGCACGCCGAAGGACAGCAGCACGGTGGTGGCCGACAGGCGGATGGAGCGGCGGGTATTGCGCCCCTGCGCGCCGGGCGAGCCGAGGAAGATCGAGTAGTCGCACGACAGGCACACGCCCAGCAGCAGGCCGACGATCTGCAGCAGGCCGATCTGCTGCCCCATGAAGCCGAGCACCGATGCCGCGATCGCCGCGGATACCGCCGGCAATCCCACCATGAACGTGCCGCGCCGCCAGCCGTAGAGCGCCAGCACCACCGCCGAGAGGACCAGCAGGCCCAGGCCGGCCAGGCGGAACGCCGCCGCGCGGTAGCGTCCGAGCGCCTCGTTGATCGCCGGAAGCTGGTCGAGCGTCGTGACGCCGAGCGCTCGCAGCCTTTCCGGCGGCACGCGGGCGAAGAGCGCCTTGTCCATCGACATCGCGAACCACGCCGGCCCGCCGGCGCCGTCATCCGACCACAAGCCTTGCAGCGGCAGCGGCAAGACGCGTCGCAGCTCAGGCAGCAGGGAGACCGGGTCGGGCAGGCGGTTGCCGGCGAGGAACTTCTCCAGGTCCGCGAAAAACGGCGCGAAGCTGGCGGCCTCGAAGCCCGCCTCATCGAAGGCGCCGCGCAACGCGTCCACGAAATCCGGATGCGCGCGGAACCACTCGCGCGCCCGCTGGGCCTGGACCGCCGAGGGCAGCACGCGGCCGAGGTGAAGCGCGCGCTCGGTGCCTTGGCGGCGCGTCTCCAGGTCGCGTGAGAATTCGTCCAGGTGCGCGAGCGCATCCGCGTGGTTCGCGCCCGTGGCGAGCGCCAGCGTGTCGTTCTGCGTGCGACCGAAGAGGGCGCGCACGTCGCGCACCCGGTTGATGAGGGCGATGTCCTCGTGCTGCCACCGCCGGATGTCGTCGCCCCAGCGCGGCTGCGCGATCCAGATCGCCGCGCCCGCGAGGCCGGCGAGCGCGAGGGCGGCAAGGGCGACGCGGCGGTTTGGATCGAAGACGATGTCGCTGCCATGAGCGTCCGGCAGGCGCAGCGCGGGCATCCACGGCAGGTAGGCGAAGTAGCAGAGCAGCGAGAACACCAGCGCCAGCGCCACCGAGAGGCCCATCTGGCGCAGGAGCGGCAGCTCATTGGCCGTCATCATGAGGAAGCCGCTCACGCTCATCGCGCAGCCCATCATGAGCGGCCGGCGCAGGCGGCGCAGGGCCTCGCGCAGGGGCAAGCCACCGGGGCCGCGCCGCGCGTGGCCGAGGGTGAGAATGCCGTAGTCCACCGCCACGCCCACGAGAATGGTCGAGAAGATCACCGAAAGGACATGCGCGCCGGGGAACAGCGCCATGCACGCGACCCACGCCCATGTCGCCCCGGCCGCGACGGGCAGCAGCAGGTGGGCATACACCGCCACGTGCCGGAAGGCCGCGAGGAGCAGCAGGAGCATCAGGCCGAGCGAGAGATTCGTGAGGAGCGCCAGCTCGCTTTCCACGCGTTGGCGGGAGCCAGCCGCGAGGATGTTTGTGCCGCCGGTGCGGACCTGAAGGTCGAGCGCGGGGAATTGCGCGCGCGTTTTTTGCAGCGCCGTTTCCACGGCCGCGAAGACCGGTTCCTGCCCGCCTTCATCGAGGGGCGAAACGGCGATCTGAGCGTGGACCAGCGCGTAGGCTACGCCGTCCGGTCCCATGGCGCGCAGCCCGGTGCCCGCGCCGCCGCCGGCTCCGAGGCCCGCGCTGGCGAGGTCGGAAAGGTCGTTGAGGAAGGTCGGCAGCAGCAGCAGCGGGTCGCGCGGCAGCAGGTCGGAAAGGGCCATCGCCTCGGGCGTGGCGAGAAAGGCGCGCAGGTCCTCGGCCGCCGCCTGCGCCACGAACGCGGAGTCCGGCGGGCCGTCGCCGCGCTTGGCCTCGCGCCATGCCTTTTCCTTTCCCTCGAACCATGCCGGCAGGCGCAGCTCCAGCCGGCGTTCGAAGAGAAAGTCGGTCAGAGCGCGGCGCTCGGCGTCGCCGAAACCGGAGAACGCGCCCGCGAACTCTTTCTTCCGCGCCTGGAGCTGCGCCGTGAAAAACTCTGCCGCCGCAATGGGCGGCGTTTGCGGCGCCTTGGCGTCCGAGAGCGCGAACATCATCGCGCGTCCCGGCCGGCCGGTGGCCGCTTGCCGCGCGAGGGCGATGGCCGGATCCTTCTGGTCGTCGGGCAGGAGGTCGAGCACGTCCACCGTGATCCGCCGGTGCGCGTGCTGCACCCCGAAGAGCACCGCCAGCCCGAGGGCGAGGAAGGCCAGCAGGGCGAAGGTCGCACGCCATGGGGCCAAGCGCGGAGGAGGGCCGGGCGGGTGGGGGCTGGGGGGTGGGAGGGGGGGGGCTGGGGGGTGGGGGGGGGCGGGGGTGGG
>CALMOL010000353.1 GCA_937871685.1 uncultured Verrucomicrobiota bacterium | reverse complement strand
GCGCGCTGGTCGAGCGCGCCGCCTTCCTCGTCGCCCCCGCGGCGCGCTCCCCCGCCCGGTCCGCCCTGCCCGCCGCCTTGGCCGGTGCCGAGGAATTGCACGCGCTCAGCCATCACCTTGAGCTTGGAGCGTTTCTGCCCGGTCTGCTTGTCGTCCCACTGGTCGAGCTGGAGGCGGCCCTCCACGAAGACGGGCCGGCCCTTCTGGCAATACTGCGACACCGTTTCCGCCTGCCGGCCCATCACGGTGATGTCCACGAAGGTGACCTCCTCGCGCTTCTCGCCGGACTCGGTTTGATACACGCGGTTGCACGCGAGGCCGATGTCCGTGACGGCGGTGCCCTTGGGGGTGTATTTCAGCTCCGGGTCACGGGTGAGGTTTCCCATGAGGAGGACTTTGTTGTAGGAGGCCATGGCAGTGGTGTTGGTAGAGAGGCAGTGGCTGGATGGTTCTAAAAAAACGTCGGGTCCGCATTGTAGCGGATTCCGACGGGCTGGCGAGGAAAAAGGTGCGGTCGCACCCTGGTTCCAGGGCCGATCGCGCGGGGGAAAAAGCAACGTTATCCACGCCGTCCCAAGCCTTCTCCCGCTGGCTGCCGACCTGCCCGAAAGGCCGGCGTCGGCCCGTCCGCGGCGCGAACGGGGCCACCTCCACGACAAGCCGCCCGCGGGCCTCAGGCCGCGGCCTCGGCGGGCTTCCGGTCGGCCTTCGCCAAGTGGAGGTATTGGCGGTAGATCGCGGAGTCGAGGCGGAACTTCTCGCGCAGCTTGGCGACCTGGGCGGGCTCGGCTTGGACGTAGAACGCGGCGTAGTAGCCGCCTTCCATCTTCTTGGCCGGATAGGCGAAGGACTGGCGGCCGGTGCGCTCCACGCGCTCCACGGTCACGCCTTCCTTGGCGATGTCTTTTTCGAGGCGATCAATGGTGTCCTTGGCGGCCTCCTCCTTGCCTTTGGTGTCGAGGATGAGGAGCAATTCGTAGCGGGTCTTCATGGGAAGTAGGGGAGATGAGGGCTGAGAGTTGAGGGTTGAGAGAGGCTGCCCCGTTAGCGCGCGGGGTCGGTGACCGGCGTCGCGGCTGGAATGGGATCGGCGGCGGGAATTTCGGCCGGAGCGCGCGGCGGGCGCGGCTTTTTTGGGCGAGGCGGCGCGGGTGGCGCGTTAAAACGGTTCATCGCGGCCGAGACCCCCTCGCGACAGGCGACTTCCGCGGCTTCGGCGGCGCGCACGAGCGATTCGTCGAGGGCTGCCTGCTCCTCGGGGCGGAAGCCGCCGAGCACATGCGAGACCATCTCGCCGGGCGACGCCGCGCCCACGCCGATGCGCAGGCGCGGATACTCGATGGTGCCGAGGTGCTGCGCCACGGAGGCGAGGCCGTTGTGGCCGCCGTCCGAGCCGCCCGGGCGCAGGCGCAGGCGGCCGAGCGGCAGCGCGGTGTCGTCGGACACCACGAGCACCTCCTCCGGCTCTATCTTGTAAAACCGGGCGACCGTCCCGACGGCCTCGCCGGACAGGTTCATGTAGGTCCAGGGTTGGAGTAGGATCACGCCGTCCGGGGTGCGCGCCCACTTGGCCTTCCATGGGCGCGATTCCTCCCAGCGCACGCCGTGCCGGGCGGCGAGGAGGTCGAGCGCGAGGAAGCCGGCGTTGTGCCGCGTGCGGGCGTATTCGCGGCCGGGATTGCCCAAGCCGGCCACGAGTCGGGGCATTTTCGCCAGGGCGGCGGTGGAATCTCCCATGGCGCGGGCAAACAGCGGAAGAAGGCCGCGCGTGGGCCTGCGACCGCTCTGGGAATGAGGTTACTTCTTGCCGCCCTTGACAGCGGGAGCAGCGGCCTTCGCGTCGGCACCGGCCTCGGGCTTCTTCTCGGTGATGACTTCGGGCTGCTTGCTGGCGTCGCCCGCCGCGGCTTCGGTCGCAGCCGGCTCGACCGCCACGATGGCCTCGCGGACGGCGAACACGGTCACGCCGCCATCGAGCAGCGCCTTGACGCCCTCGGGCAGCGAGAGGTCGCGGACATGGAGGGAATCGCCCACGTTCAAGCCGGACACATCCACGCTGAGCACCGCGGGAAGGGCGCGCGGGAGGCATTCCACGTCGAGCGAGCGGAGCACATGGTCGAGGAGGCCGCCGGAAGTCTTCACGCCAACGGGCTCGCCGACCGCTTCCAGCGGGACGTGCGCGTGGATGGTCTCGTTCTCGTTGACGGCGTGGAAGTCGAGGTGAAGCACCGCGCGGGAAACCGGGTGGTGCTGGACTTCCTGTAGGAGCGCGAGCTGGACCTTGCCGTTCAACTCCACGTCCACGAGGACGTTCTCGGAGGCGGCCTTGGAGAGGAAGCGGGTGACCTCGCGAGCGTTGAACTGGAGGTTGCTCGGCTCGACGGCCTTGCCGTAGATGACGCCGGGAACGAGGCCCTCGGCCTTGATCTTGCGGACGCCGCCGCGGCCAAGGTGAGTGCGCGGGGCGGCGGAAAGCTTCAGGGGATCAGCCATCGGAAGAAGAGAAATCGGGTTGGTCGGGTCGGAAGAAAGGGGCGGGAATGTGAACACTTTTCCGGCCGACGCAAGGAAACCCTTGTGCCCCAAGGTTCACCACCGAGACACAAAGATCGGACTGAGGGGGAAGAAAAGGGGTGACTTCGGCGATGTGGCGGCGCCTCACCTGCCCGCAGGGAAAAGGTTCACCACGAAGGCACGAAGTGGGGAAAGTCGGTCTGGCATTCCGTCTCCCAGAGCCTCCTTCGTGTTCTTTGTGGTGAAACCTTCTTCCGCTTGGCTCGTCGCTCTTACCCTGGTCGGCTGTCGTCCCTTTCCTCCTCATTCCGATCCCTGGGCCCTCTGTGGTGAATGACTTCGGTCTCAAACGCTTGGCGTGAATCAAGGCCTCGCCAGCGGGTGCGTTTGGCCCGCTGAGCGCGGTCGCTCACTGGGACCGCTGGCATCCTTGCCGGCAGGGTCCTTCCAGGGCACCTGGATTCTCGGGCTTTCGGACCGGGCCATCGCCCCTTGCAGCACCGGAAGCCCGAGGGGGAGAAGTCAGATGCCCTCCAGGACCCGGCCGGCAAGGATGCCGGCGGTCCCAGTAGCCACCGCGCTCAGCAACGGTGGGAGCGCGCCCTTTTCGCGCGGCCTGCTCGTGGGCTCGTGAAGCGGGAAGTCGAAGCGTTTCCAGACCGGCCCACGCTCAGCCACCGCATCTCACACCAAGCGTTCAATGCTCGAACAGCGACGAGATGGACTCGTCGTTGTGGATGCGCTTGATGGCTTCGCCGAGCAGCGACGCAATGCACAGCACCTCGACCTTCGAGCCGGGCGGCGGCGCGATGGGCGTGGAGTTCGTCGTGATCAGCTCGGTGATTTCGGAGTCGCGGAGGCGCTGGTAGCCCAGCTCCCCGAGCACCGCGTGCGACACGCCGGCGAAGACGTGCTTCGCGCCGTGCTCCTTGCAAATGCGCGCGGCGCTGGTGAGCGTGCCGGCGGTGGAGGTGAGGTCGTCGATGAGGAAGACGTTCCGGTCCTTCACCTCGCCAATGAGGTAGAGCGGGTCCACCTCGGTGTCGGACTTGCGCCGCTTGGCCACGGTGGCGAGGCCCACGCCGAGGGCCTGCGAATACGCCTCGCCCATCTTGAGGCCGCCCACGTCCGGCGAGCAGACCACGAGGGGATCGAGGTCCGGCTTGGCGCGGAGATAGCGCAGCATCACCGGCCGCGCGTAGAGGTGGTCCACCTGGATGTCGAAGAAGCCTTGGATCTGCTGCGCGTGGAGGTCCATCGTGAGGACGCGGTTCACCCCGGCGGCGGTGAGGAGGTTGGCCACGAGCTTGGCGGTGATGGGCACGCGGGGGCGGTCCTTTCGGTCCTGGCGCGCGTAGCCAAAATACGGGATCACGGCGGTGATGCGCGCGGCCGAGGCCCGGCGCACGGCATCCACCATGATGAGCAGCTCCATGATGTGCTGGTTCGCCGGCCCGCTGGTGGGCTGGACGAGGAACACGTCGCGCCCGCGGATGTCCTCGTTGATGCGCACCTTGCTCTCGCCGTCGGAGAAGGAGACCGAGGTGGAGTCCCCCAGCGGCTGGTAAATCGAGTCGCAGATCCGCCGGGCCAGCTCCGGGTGGGCCGACCCGGAAAAGATCTTCATCTCGTAGTGCGCGAACATGGGGGGCGCATCGTGGCGCGGCTGTCACACGGGCGCAAACGTGGCGTTGTCCATTCTCCGTCCCGGCCGAAGCGCGTCTCCTCGACGTGGATGCCGATTACAACGGAGCGTCCTCACGCACCCGGACGGTCACCGGCTCGGCGCGGGCTGCCGCGGTGCTGAGCTTGCCGCGCAATTCATTCAGGAATGTTTCCAGGCCAGTTTCAGCGGAAGCCTCTGTGTAGTCGCCATCCAACGCCGCCGCGCGGGGCGAAAGGATGAGCGCCGCGGCCGTGTAAAGCTTCTGGAGAACAAGTTTCTCGCACAGGAGCCGATAACGACCGGCATAGGTCACATCCCGAAATTCCGGCCGCACTTCAAAATAGCTCGCCCTGGGCGGTCGAGGCGGTGGTTGATGCACCTTCGGACAGTCCTCGACGAGGATGAAGTAGCCGAGGAAGGGCGGCGGCGAGACGCCGAACGCGCCCTCGCGATAGGCGGTCCAAAAGTCGGTCGCGCCCCCAAGCGCCCCTTCGATACGATTGTTGCAGTTGTTCCCGAACGAAGGCCCGATGTGGCTCTTCAGCTCGACCGCTGCCAGCAGGCGATCCTCGCTGTGAACGACGAAGTCCCACTGTTTCGTGGGGCGAAAAAAGCCGGGCAGGGTGACAAGACGCTGGCGGCGACGGATGCTTGGCGCGCGAACGCCGGTCTCGGCCACCAGCCCCGCCAGCAGCTCGGCGAAGGCATTGAGGTGCTTGCTCGAGGTCACGCTGCCCCGCTCGCCCCGATCGGCAGAATCAGCCTGGGCCTGCCGCTCGCCGGCGCTCCGGCGGCTCCGCCAAAAGTCTTTCACCGCAGCACGTATGTGGGCTTCGGAGCTTTGCATGGGAATACACTCGGTCAGGCGGCTGCCGACGCGTCCGCCGCGGTCCCGAACAACTCACGCGTCGCCATTTCCCCCGCGGCCCGGTCGCCTGTCCGGCCCGCGTCCGACAAGCGCGCGCGCACGCTAGCTGACACGTCGCCCCAGCGCGGCAGGCGCAGGCGGCGGAGATATTGCGCCTGGAAGCGGAGAAAGCCGCCGCGCATCGCCGTGGAATAGGCCTGAATCAGCTCCACGGTGACATCGGATTGAAGCACCGCCTGGAGCGCACATAGGTCCCAAGTGGCGGACGTCACGTGGTAAAGGTTGTGGTGTGGGTAATACCGGCCGTCGTCATGGACGATATGGGCGCCGCCCTTGATGTCGGGGATGAGCAGCTTGGGGCGCGCGAGCAGCGAGTGATCAATCCGGTCGATCGTGCGATACCATCCCGCGCCCGAGCGGGCTCCGACGTGGCGCGCCCGCAGCGTCGCCTCGTGTGCCTCGGCCCAGCGTCGAAAGCGCGGGTAGCGCGCGAGGTCCGCCAGCGAACCGTCCGGCTCGAAGGGATTTACCACCTCGTCGCCCCGCCACACCAGCTTGCCCGAGGCGATGTCGCGCGTGCGCGCGAGCGGAAGCTTGCGCTCCGATTCCACGTCAAGCTGGTCCAGCGGGCCGATGAAGATCCGGTCGGCCCCGGTGGCGACGCCGATGCCCACGCGGCAATCGGCATCCTCTAGCGTCGGGAACTCGCGCTCCATCCGACGGATGCGCGCGAGCGCCTCGTCGTCTTCGATCAGCCATGGTTGGTCATCGGAGACGACGCCGTGCATCTCGCGGAAGGCCGGCGAGAGCGCCGCCTCGTCGCTCATCGCCGCCGCGGTCTCACGCAAGTCTGCGAGGCTGACCGGCGGCCGGGCGATGCGCGTGATCGGGCGGGCGGGCCAGCCATTTTCCACCACAAAAATCGCCGGGTAAGCGTCCACCTCCGTTTCAAACGCGTTGAGCCGCCCAGTCGGCACCACGTGGCGCAGGTGGAATCCACTCGCCACCAGGGACCGCAACGGGCCGCCGTAACGGTTCTTCATCCAGCGGTCCGCGCAGATGAACGCCAAGCGTCCGCCCGACCCAAGCAGCGTGAGCGACCGCTCGATGAACGGCACATAGAGGTCGGCGCGATCGTAGAGGGTGCGATAGCGCCGCCGGTATTCCACCAGCAGCGCCTCGGAAATCTTTTCCTGCCGCAGGTAGGGCGGGTTGCCGACGACGAAGTCGAAGGCCGGCGGCAGCACTCCCGTGAGAAAGTCGTCCGTCCGCACCCAGGTTTCCGCCAGCCGCCGCGCCTCGCGCGGGGCGACGCCTTTGCCGCGCAGGAAGTCCGCCGCGCGCTCCCGCGCGCCCTCCGCCGCCGGGGGATGCACTTCCACTCCGACGACGCAGCCCGCGAGCCGGTTCAACGCATCCACCGCGTTTCCCCGTGCCGCCGATAGGAATCCCAGAGCTTTCGCGCGGCCGGCAGCAGAAAGCTACCTTCGCCGCAGCAGGGCTCCAGCAGCTTGAGCGAGGACAGATCGCGCCTCGGATCGTAGCCGGCGAGGTCGAGCACCGCCTCCGCCACCTCCGGGCGCGTGAAGACTGCGCCGCGTTCCTCCGCGCCGGCGTGGGCGAGCGGAGACAGGAGATTGGCGGGCATGAGGCGGGCGCCAGCGTGGCTTGGCTGCCCCCGGGGTGCAACCGGGGGGATTTGCATCAGGGCTTGAGCCGCCGGCCGTTTTTCGTCACGCTGCCGAAACCGGATGCCCTCGATCTCTCCCGCCTTCCCGGATACGCGCTGGAGCCTCGTGCTGCGCGCGCGGGAGGGCACCGCGCCGGGGGCCCAGGCCGAGCGGGCGCTGAATGACTTGTGCGCCGCGTATTGGTTCCCCCTCTACGCCTTCGCGCGCCGCCGGGAGATACCGCCGGCCGAGGCAGAGGACCTCACGCAGGGGTTCTTCGCGCTGCTGCTCTCGCGCCGCCTGCTCGACAAGGCGGACCGCGAACGCGGGCGGCTGCGCTCCTTCCTGCTGGGGGGTGTTCAAGCTCCATCTCTCCGGCGAGTCCCGCCGCGAGCGCCGTCCGCGCCGCGGCGGCGGGCAGGCGCCGCTCTCGCTGGACTAGGCGCAGGCCGAGGAATGGCTCGCCGCGCCGGCCGACGACGCCTCGCCCGCGGAGCGGTTTGACCGCGACTGGGCCGAGGCCGTCGTGGCGCAGGCCCTGCGCACGCTGGGGGCCGAGTGTGAGGAGAAGGGCCAGGGCCATCAGTTTCCATCGCCTGCGCTCTTTCCTCTCGTGGGACCAGAGCGCGCAGGAGGCCGACGCCACCGGCCGCGAACTCGGGATGAGCCCGGGTGCCCTGCGCGTCGCCGTGCACCGGCTGCGCGCGCGCTTCCGCGGCCACCTGCGCGCAGGTGGCGCAAACCGTGGCCACGCCGCAGCGGCTATACCGCCATCGTGAGCGGGAAGAACGGCCTGACCGGCGTTGCCCTCGTGGAGGTTTACGACCTCGAATAGCTTTCCGCTCCGAAGTGAAAGGCCGGCGTCCGAGCCAGCGGACGCCGGCCCTTCCGTGCCGCATTGCGAGAATCTCGACGGGCGCGGTAAGGTGAGGCACACGCGCGTTGTAGGCTGAATCTGCGATTGGGATGATGATCGCGTTGCTCGGCGCGGCATCATCCGCGTTCCATGGCCACTACCCCGCGCCGCAGATCCAAAGCGACCAGCCACTCGCGTTCGCGAAGCGGGGAGTCCGCGGGGACAGCTCAGGCGGAAGGGCCACGGCCGATGGTGCCCGCTGGCTACGAGCCAATCGAGAACCACGGGATCATCGGAAACATGCGGACGGCGGCGCTGGTCGCCCTCGACGGCACCATTGACTGGCTTTGCGGACCGAACTTCGACTCCCCCTCGATCTTCGCCGCATTGCTCGACGCGGAGAAGGGCGGCCACTGGTCGATTCGCTCGCTGAACCCCGACACGCGGCACAAGCAGTTCTACTGGCCGGACACGAACGTCCTGATGACCCGCTTCCTCTCCGCCGAGGGCGTGGGCGAGGTGCAGGACTTCATGCCCGCCGGCGCGCCGGAGCCGTGGCCTCGCCAGGTGATCCGGCGCGTCCGCTGCACGCGCGGCAGGCTCCGGCTGCGGATGGAGTGCTTCCCAGCGCTCGACTACGCGCGCGTCATCCCGGAGGTGACGATGCGGCGAGAGAGCGCGGTGTTTGCCGGCGCGGGCCTGGAGATGGAGCTGGCCACCTCCGCTCCGCTGCGGCGCACGGCGCGCGGGGTGGAGGCGGAGTGGACGCTCAAGGCCGGCGAGAGCACGCTCTGCGTCCTGCGCCGCGAAGGCATCTCGCCCACCGGTGACGGGGAATGCCCCTCGTGCGACGCGGTCGAGGAACTCTTCCAAAAGACGGTGGATTTCTGGCGACGCTGGCTCGGCCGCTGCACCTACCAAGGCCGCTGGCGCGAGATGGTCCACCGCTCGGCGCTTGCGCTGAAGCTGCTGACCTACGAGCCGACCGGCGCGATCATCGCCGCACCCACCTGCTCGCTGCCCGAGGGCATCGGCGGCGAGCGCAACTGGGACTATCGCTACACGTGGATTCGCGACGCGGCGTTCACGATCTACGGGTTCCTGCGCATCGGCTTCACCGACGAAGCGGCCGCCTTCATGGGCTGGCTGGAGCAGCGCTGCCGCGAGGCGAAGAAGGGCGCGGGCCTGCAGATCGTTTACGGGATCGACGGCCGCGCCGACCTCGCGGAATCGACGCTCAAGCACCTCGATGGCTACCGCGGCTCTCGCCCGGTGCGCATCGGCAACGGCGCGTTCGACCAGCTCCAGCTCGATATCTACGGCGAGCTGCTCGATGCCGTGTATCTCTTCAACAAGCACGGCACGCAGGTCTCGTCCGAGTTTTGGGGCTACCTGCGAAATCTGCTCGACTACGTCTGCAAGAATTGGCGGAGGCGCGACGAGGGCATCTGGGAGACGCGCGGCGGCCGGCAGCACTTCACCTATTCGCGCCTCATGTGCTGGGTGGCGATGGACCGCGGCCTGCGCTTGGCGGACAAGCGCTCCTTCCCCGCGCCGCGCACGCGCTGGCTGAAGACGCGCGACCAGATCTACGAGGACCTCATGCGCCGCGGCTGGAACGAGAAGCGCGGCGCCTTCGTGCAGCATTACGACAGCGATCACCTCGATGCTTCCACGCTGCTCATGCCACTGGTGTTCTTTCTCTCGCCGAACGACCCGCGCATGCTGCGCACCTTGGACGCGATCCTCCAGTCACCCTCGCAAGGAGGGCTCACGGCCGACGCGCTCGTGTATCGCTATCTCCGCGGGCAGAGCAACGACGGGCTGACCGGCGAGGAAGGCTCCTTCTCGATGTGCACCTTCTGGCTCGTGGAAGCGCTCACGCGCGCCGGCCGCGTGGACCGCGCGCGCTTGGAGGACGCGCGCCTGCTCTTCGAACGGATGCTCGGCTACGCGAACCACGTCGGCCTGTATGCCGAGGAGATCGGCTCAAGCGGCGAGGCGCTGGGGAACTTCCCGCAGGCCTTCACGCACCTCTCGCTGATCTCCGCCGCCTACAATCTCGACCGCGTGCTGAATGAAGCGTGACCAGAATTGCTGAGATCGACGTCGCGCGATCGACCGCTGGCATTGGAAGGCCTGGCTCGATCAACCCATGCCGAGGGTGATGCCACCCCTCCCTAGGACCCCAAGCTGGGTGAGCCGTCTGAGACGAGATGGGGTCGGACGCGAGCGGAAAGCGAATCTCAGCCGCTCTCCTTCTGGGGGCGGACGAATTTCATCCCCCCACCGGATGAATTTCATCCGGAGGGGAACGATTTTCATCCGCCGGGCGGTGATTTTCGTCCGGTGGGGGGATGAAATTCATCCGCCGGGGGATGAATTTGATCGGCCGGGGGACGAAATTCGTCGTTCGCCGGATGCTCTACGTCCCTTTGGGGGCAGTTTTCGTCCCCAGGGAGACGAAATTCGTCGCTCGGGCGCCCGAAATCATCGCGTGGAGGACGAAGCCCACCCCCGGAGGGACGGATTCCGGCCCTCGCCGGATGAAATTCATCCCCCGAGGGATGAAAAAGAGACCCCCACCGGATGAATTTCATCTCCCCACCGGACGAATCTCATCCCCCAACGGATGACTTTCGTCCGCTCGTGGAGGCATCGCCGCCCCCGGCAGATCGTCACCGGCTGACCCGCTCCCTAGTTCACGCCCCGGCGAACGAAGCTCATCCCCTTGGCAATCGAGACCATGGCGCCCCCAACTCGAGGCATGCGTCGCTTCGCGGGCTATGGCCCTCCGGCGGCTACGTCCCCGCCAGCTGCGCGGTTCCGCAAACGCGGCTGGCCTGCTTCCTCGGCCTGCAATCGCGAGATTAGGCCTGGCCGAGGATGAAGTCTTCCACGGCGCGCGCGAAGCCCTCGTCGTCCAGGCCAGTGGTCACGCGCGTGGCGGCCGCCTTCACCTCGTCGCTGGACTGGCCCATCGCGATGGAGAAGCCGCTCTTTTCGAACATGAGCACGTCGTTCGGCATGTCGCCGATGGTGGCGATGGCCTCCGCCGGGATGCCCTGCGTCTTCACGAGCATCGCGACCACGCTGCCCTTGTTCGCCTGCGGGTGGGTGACGTCCAAGTAGTAGGGCTGCGAGCGCGCGGCCGAGACGCCCGCCGGGGCCGCGGCATCGTGCTCGCGCGCGGGGTTGGACTGCTTGGTATGGGTGGAGCCGCCGAATTCCTCGCGCGCGGCCTTCTCGACCCGCGCGACGAGTTCCAGGTCATCGGAAACGCCGACGATCTTGGCGACGCCCGCGTCCAGCGCCGCCGTGAAATCCTTCACGACGGTGGGCGCGAACTGCACGGTGTGCTCCTCCTTCTCGCGGTGCGGCGCGTTCGGGTCGCGCAGATACCAGTCGAGGCCGGCATAAACCCAGACGTCGAGGCCCTGCCGGTCGATGGCGGCGATCACTTTCTTGGCGAGCTCGCGTTCCAGCGTGTGGCTTTCGATGACCTCGAAGGTATCGGGCTTCACCAGGGTGCCACCATTGAAGGCCGCGATGGGGGCGGTGATCTTGATGGCCTCGGCGATCATCTTCATCCCGCGCGGCGGCCGGCCGCTGGTGATGGCGAAGCCGATGCCGGCCTCGCGCAGCCGGGCGACGGCTTGCACGGCGCGCGGCGTGATCCGCTTCTTGCTGTCCACCAGCGTGCCGTCCACATCGGCGAGGAGGAGGCGGACCTTCGTGGGCTTGTCGTTCATGAGTTGGCGGCGGCTGCGGGCATCACCGCCCGGGACACACGGCGGCTCCTGGAGATCGTCGGCGGCGCGGAGGGCGGACGGGGGTGTTTCCGAAGATGCTCACGCGTGGCCATCGACCGCGAAGATGCGGCCGCGGTGATTGGCATCTGGGGCCAGGCGCTCGCGGCGTATTTTATCTCGACCTTCGTTTATTACTGGTGGCATTGCTGAAGGCACACTTCGCGGTTCTGGCGGCGCGTGTGCCACCAGCTGCACCACTCGCCGCGGCGGATCGAGTTGCTGGCGTCGTTCTACAAGCACCCGGTCGAAGTCACGATCGACCCGCTCATCTCCGCCCTCATCGTCTATGGCTTGTGCGGATGCACCGTCGCCGCGGCCGGCAAGGGCTCTGCCATCGACAGCAAAGTGACCGAGGCGGCCGGAAAAGAAGGGGGATGGCGCGAATTCACCTTCACCGCCGTGGCCCGCCGCGTTTCTTCCCGTCGTGCAGCCCGACGAAATCCCTTCCGCCCCGCGCCCCATGGACCCGACCGAGAACGAGAACGAGCGATTCTACCGCGACACGCAGTCGATCGCCCACCCCAAGATCGACGACCACCAGCTCGCGATGCTGGAACCGCTCGGGAAGCGCCGCCAGCTCCGGCGCGGCGAGATGGTGTTTCGCGCCGGCCAGCGCGACCTCGGCTTCACCGTGCTGATCTCGGGCGAGGTGGAGGTCTTTGAGACGCGCGACGGCCACGAGCAGATCCTCGCCACGCCCGGGCCGCGGGACTTCGTGGGCGATGTCTCGATGCTGAAGGGCACCTCCGCGCTCGCGAGCGCGCGCGGCAAGGCCGAGATGTCCGAGATCCTGGAGGTGCCCTCCGAGGCGATCCGGCGCGCGCTGGCCGAGTTGCCCGGCCTGGGCGAGCCGATCGTGCGCGCCTTCATGGTGCGCCGGGAGCGCCTCCAGCGTGACCCGGACTTCACCGGCCTGCGCGTGGTGGCTCAGGCCGACTCGCGCGAGGGCCGCATCCTCGACGACTTTCTCGACAAGAACCACATCCCGCACCGCCTGATCATCGCCGAAAGCGAGGATGGCATCGCGCTTTGCCAGCGGATGCGCCTTTCCGGCCGCGACCTGCCGGCGCTCATCACGCCCACCGGGTCGCCGCTGCGCCGGCCCTCGCTGCGCGAGGTGGCGCAAGTGGCCGGGCTGCTGCGCCCGCTGGCCGCCGAGGGCGAGACGGAGGTGACGTGCGACTTGGCCATCGTCGGCGCCGGGCCGGCCGGACTGGCCGCGGCGGTGTATGCGGCCTCCGAGGGCCTGCGCACGGCGGTGCTGGAGAGCTACGCGCCGGGCGGGCAGGCGGGTTCCTCCTCGCTGATCGAGAACTTCTTCGGCTTCCCCACGGGCATCAGCGGCGGCGAGCTGACGAACCGCGCGCAGCTCCAGGCCTTCCGGTTCGGCGCGCGCTTTTCCACCCCGGCGAAGGCGCTCTCCATGTGCGTCGATGGCGAGGGCGAGCACGTGGCGTGCATCGAGATCGAGGGCTGCCAGGCCGTGCTGCGCGCCCGGCGCGTGATCATTGCAACGGGCGCGGACTACAATCGCATCGAGGCGGAGAACCGTGAGCGCTTCGAGGGCATGGGCGTGTATTACGCCGCCACCGCGCTGGAGTCGCGCCTTTGCCGGGGCGTGACCGTGATCGTCGCTGGCGGCGGGAACTCGGCCGGGCAGGCGGCGATGTTTCTCTCCGAGTGCGCCGAGAAGGTGATGCTCGTCATTCGCGGCGAGGACCTGTCGAAGAGCATGTCCTCCTACCTCTCGCGGCGCGTGGAAACGAAGGAGAACATCGAGATCCTGCGCTGCACCGAGATCGTCCGCATGGACGGAGCCAAGCACTTGGAGTCCGTCGAGCTGCTCGACAAGCGAACCGGCGAGAAGCGCACCGTGCAGACGCCCTCGGTCTTCTCGATGATCGGCGCGACTCCGTGCACCGATTGGCTCCCGCCGGAAATCCAGCGCGACGAGCGCGGTTTCGTGAAGACCGGCGCCGCCGCCGCCGATTCCCCCGAGTGGAAGACGAAGGGCGGGAAGCCCGGCCCGCTGGAGACAAGCCTGCCGGGCATCTTCGCCGCGGGCGACGTGCGCTCCGGCTCCGTGAAGCGTTGCGCCGCCGCCGTGGGGGAGGGCGGCACCGCCGTGGAGGGAGTCCACGACTCGCTCGGCACCTACGTTTGAGCGGTCGCGGGCGAGGGTGACACGGCGCCTCTCGCCCGGGCGCGAGCAGGATTTGTCACGTTTCGCGCCGGGCCTGCGTCTAGGACCGCGTATGAACACCCCGCAGTCCGAAACCACCCCGGCCGCCGCCGCGCCGCCGACCGCTCCCTCCAACCCTGCCTCGCCGCGGCGGCGCCGCTGGCTCCTCGCCGCCGCCGCGCTCGCCGTGGCCGCCGGCACGCTCGTCGCCCGGCCGCCGCTCGCACTGGCCGACCATCTCCCCGGCCCGCTCATGGTTCGCGCGCGGCTCGCGGAGATGAACTTCACCCCGCAGCAGCGCGAGCAGGCCATCGCCGTGCTGCGCCGCCACGCGCCGACCGTAATGCCCGTGGTCAAGCAGCTCGTGAGGGAGCGCCGTGCGCTGCGCGACATGATTCGCGCCGACCGGCCCGACGAAGCCGCCATCCGCGCCCAGGCCCAGCGCGTCGGGCAAGTGGGCGGCGAGCTGTCCGTGCTCGCCGCGCGCCTCGCCGCTGACCTGCGCCCCATCGCCACGCCCGAGCAGCAGGCCCAGCTCCGCGCGCTTCAGGAGAGCGTCCAGACGCGCGTGGATGCCGGCCTGGAATGGGCCGAGCGCTGGCTCCAGGGCTGAACCGAGGTTGAGGGTGATGGGTTGCGAGTTGAGAGATGGCCGCGCGGGCGGCGGGTTGATCTCGCCGCCCCGCTCCTGCCGCCGACTGCCCTGCCGCCCGGCAACCTCCATGCCGCATGAACCTTCCGCCCGCGCCGAGGATGCTGACGCCGCCCTCGCGCGCGCCGCGGCGGGCGGGAGCGCCGAGGCGTTCTCCGAGCTGGCCGCGCGGCACAAGGGGCGGGTGCTCGGCATCGCGGCGCGCTTCGCGCGCGGCTGGCACGAGCTGGAGGACCTGGGCCAGGAAATCTTCCTGCGGGCCTGGGAAAAGCTCCGCTCCTTCCGCGGCGACGCGCCGTTCGAGCACTGGCTCTCCCGCCTCGCCGTGCGGCGCTGCCTCGATCACCTCCGCCTCGAGAAGCACCGCCGCGCCGAGGCCGAGCTGGACCCGATCGCGTGGACCCTCGCCGATGCTGCGCCCGCGCGCGAAAGCGAGGTGCGCGCCGCGAAGGAGATCCTCGACCGCGCCCTCGCGCGACTGCCGGATGAAATGCGGCTCGTCCTCACGCTCGTGGAACTGGAGGAGCGTCCCGCCCGCGAGGTGGCTGAACTCACCGGCTGGAGTGAGGCAAACGTTCGCCAGCGCGCCCACCGCGCCCGCGCCCGCCTGCGCAAGGTGCTCGCCGAGATGGGCGAGAATTTGCCGTGAACCCGCTTCGGCGCAGCGTGAACCCAACCTTCTCTCCGGCCATGAAGCCTGACCCCCAGCTCGATCGCCTCTTCGCCCTCGCTAGGCAGGCGCGCCCTGACACGACCCGTGCCGAGCTGGCCTTCGAGACGCGCCTCCTCGCCCGCCTGCGCGCCGAGGCCGCGGAGCGCGAGGGGTTTGGCGCTTGGGCGTGGCGGATTGCCCCGTGGCTCGGCGGCGTGGCGGCCGTCCTGGCGCTCGCCTGGGGACTCGCGGGTGGTCTGGCCGACCCCTTCCCCAATTCCATCGCCGACTGGCTCATTGGCGGGATGCTTGCCGGCTGACTTGCCGCATGAACCCCTCCTCTGCCGCGTCCGCTTCCGCGTCGCCGGTCCTGCCGCCGCGGCGCGCGCGCCGGCGCGCGATCCTCGGCGTGGCCGGCGTGTTCTTCGCGGGCTTGGTGATCGGCGCGGTGCTCGCGGTGGGCACCATGGAGCGGATTCAGCGCCGCGCCGTGATGCAGGGCGGCCGCGATGGCCTCGCCGACTTGGTCGCCCGGCGAATGTCGTGGCAGCTCCGCGCCGACGCGGCCCAGCGCGCGCAAATCCAGCAAATTCTACGCGAAGCCCTCGCCGACCTCGACGGCGTGCGACGCCAAGTGGACCCGCAATTGCGCGCCGCGCTGGACCGCTCCGCCGGCCGCCTGCGTGCCACGCTCCGGCCGGAGCAGCAGACGAAGTTCGACGAGATGGTCCGCCAGGGACGCGCGGTCTGGGACCGGTAAGCCGTTCTTTGGGGCGCCTACGCCGAATTGATTGCACCGCTTGGATCACTTCCAGCGGGCATCGCTCATCGGCCCGGCAGCAGCGCGTCCCGCCGAGTCGCGCGGGCAATGCCAAAGCCTTCAAAGATGCGGCCGAGCATGGTGCCGTCGGAGCGGACGAGGTGAGCCCGCGCCAACTCCTCCGGTCCCGCGTCGTCCTCGAAACGGAAGTCGTGCGCGCCCAGCCACCCGCCAAGCGCAGTCCGCTCCACGGCAAAATGCACCGGCTCCCCCACCCGCGCGACGCGGCGGAAGAACTCCCGCGCACCGTAGTGGCTCGCCGGGTCGCGCCGCGCGGACTCGAAGAGGTAATCGAAGACCAGGCTTGATCCCGCCGCGAAGTGCGCCAGCTCGCGGAGCGTGGATTCCACCGACGCGCGCGGCAGATAGTAAGTTACGCCGGACCAGACGAAGACCGTCGGCTGGCCCAGGTCGCAGCCGTGCCGCGCGAGCGCATCGGCCAGCGCGTCGCGCGTGAAATCCATCGATACGAAGGTGACGTGGTCGCTGGATTGCCCGAGTCGGTGAAGGCGGTCGCGCTTCCAGCGCCCGGTGGTGGGCAGGTCCACCTCCCACGCGTGGCCGCCGCGAAGCTCGTCCGCGAAGCGCCACGCGCGCGAGTCGAGCCCCGCGCCGAGAATCACGAGCTGCCTGGCGCCGCCCCGCAAGCCGTCGAGCACGTGACGGTCGATCTCGCGCGTGCGCGCCTGCTGATAGGCGTAGAGGCCAGGCAAAATCCAGCGGTAGATTCCCACGGCGAGCGGGCGCAGTCCCGGCCACAGCGCGCCGCGGAAGCCGCGGCTCAGGAGGAGCGGCGCGAAGAGGTCCGGGTTGCGCACGCGCGGATCGCGCTCCAGCGAGCCGGCCGCGCGCGCAAAGGCGGCCACCTCGGCGCTGAACTTTCCTCGCTCGCTCATGCCGCCGAGGAAGGTTCACCCCGCAGGGACGGCCCCGTCCAAGCTGATTGCGGCTCCGGCCGGTCGAGCTGGCGAAAGCCACGGTCGGAGAACTGGAGAAGGTAATCCATCGCGATGGAAGGGAATCGGTTCCCCGGACTAGGAAGCAAGCTAGGCCTTTCGTCCGGCGGACGATTTTGCGCGACGCGCCTCCCAGACTCGGGCCGCCTTCAGGACCAGCCAAGTGAGCACCACGCTCAGGATCGCCAGCCCGATCCGCCCCAGGCCGGCGGCGACGCCGACGGCCGAGGTCATCCAGATGCCGGCCGCGGTGGTGAGGCCCTCGATGGCGCGATCGTCGTCGCGCTTGAGGATGGTGCCCGCGCCGAGGAAGCCGAGACCGGCCGCGATGCCCTGGATAATGCGGGAAAGATCACTCATGGACATGCCGGCCGCGGTCCCGCCCACGATGAAGAGCGCCGAGCCCATCGACACGAGCATGTGCGTGCGCAGGCCGGCCGCCTTGCCCGCGCGCTCGCGCTCCCAGCCGATGACCGCGCCGAGCATCAGCGCCGCGATCAGGCGCAGCGCGATGCGCTCGACCTCCAGCCAGTCAGGCAGGCCGGCGGAAAGCTCGTCGAGGAGCGTCTTGAGCATGAGGATCGGGCGATTCTCGCGAACGTTCTCCAATGGGCACCGCGGCACCCTGGGCTTCGACTGGGCCCATAAAGCGCATCTTTTGTGATCCAGCTGTTACAACCAAGCCGAAAGCCGCGCTTCCAGCTCGGGGGTGCGGTTCACGCGCAACGCGGCGGAACGAAGCATCAGGCGAGAACCGTCACCGCGGTGCATGCGCAGGAGCACGGTGGTCTCGCCGGGGAACTCGGCGAGGGTGGCGCGCAGGCCGGTCAGGGTTTGGTGATCGCAGCCATCGGGGCGCAGCGAGAGGACGAGCGCGGGGACGGCGGTCTCGGCGGAGTCTTCGGCGCCATCGGATGAATCATCGTCCGACCCCAGCGGGCGGGAGAAGAAAGGAAGGCGCGAAGACGGGGCCGGGGCCTCGTCAGCCGGAACGACTCCATTGGTCTCGGCGGACGTGCCGCTGGCGGCAGGGCTTCGGCCGGGCGGAGCCAGCTTGATCTCGTCGAGCACCACGCGCATCTCCTCGCCGCGCTTGTCCACGCGACCGCGCACGGAGACGACCTTGCGCGGCTCCAGCAGCGAGTTGGATTTCTCATAGACGTCGTTCCACACCATCGCCTCGACGGTGGTGGTCGGGTCTTCGAGCTGCACGATGGCGAAGGGCTTGTTCTCCTTCTTCGTGAATTTGCGGATCACCTCGGTAAACCAGCCAACCGTTCGGAAGGTGGCCTTGTCGTCGAGGTCGTCGAGGCGCAGCAGCGGGGTGTAGCGCTTGTCGTCGAGCACGAGGGTGCGCCATGCCTCCAGCGGGTGGCCGGTGACGTAGAAGCCGAGCAATTCCTTCTCGTAGCCGAGGCGCTCGACGTGCGGCCAAGGCTGCCACGGCGCCTGCGCGGAGGGCGCGGGCGCGGCGGCCGGGCCCACGGCGGATTCACCGAAGAGCGAGAACTGGCCGGAGGCCTTTTCCCGCTGCGCGCGCTGGCCGGCGGCCATCGTCTGCTCGACGCGCGCGAACATCGCCTCGCGCGGCTCGCCGAAGGCATCGAAGGCGCCGCATTTCACGAGTGACTCGATGAGCTTGCGGTTCATCGCCTTCGGGTCGAGGCGGTGGCAGAAGTCCTCGAAAGAGCGGAAGGGGCCGTTCTCGCGGCGCTCGGCGAGGATCGTCTCCACGGCGGCGGAGCCCACGTTTTTCACGCCCGCGAGGCCGAAGCGCACGCCGGCGGATGGGACCAATGGGACAGATGGGTCTGACGGGACTCCATCCTCTTCCCCGCTCTGCGCCTCTGCGGCCAGATCCGCCCCCCTCCGTGCCTCCGTGGCCAAATCTTCCGGCTCGAAGTAGAGGCCGGACCGGTTCACGTCGGGCGGCAGGATGGGCAGGCCCATGCGCTGGCACTCGGCGACGAAGATCGCGATCTTCGCGGTGGCGTCGCTCGCGCTCGTGGCGTGGGTCAAGGACGCGGCCATGAACTCCACCGAGAAATTCGCCTTGAGAAAGGCGGTCTGGTAGGACACCCAGCCGTAAGCCGCGGAGTGGGAGCGGTTGAAGCCGTAGCCGGCGAACTTTTCCAGCAGGTCGAAGATTTCGTCGGCCTTGTCCTTGCCGATCTGGTTCACGCGCTCGCATCCCTCCACGAACTTCACGCGCTCCAGCTTCATCTTCTCCAGGTCCTTCTTGCCCATCGCGCGGCGCAGGAGGTCGGCGGCGCCCAGCGAGTAACCGGCCAGCACGGAGGCGGCCGCCATGACCTGCTCCTGGTAGATCATGATGCCGAAGGTGTCGGCGCAGACCGTTTTCAGCAGCGGGTGGGCGTAGCGGATGCGGGTCTTGCCGCGCTTGCGGGCGATGTAGTCGGGGATGAGGTCCATCGGCCCCGGCCGGTAGAGCGCGATGAGCGCGATGATGTCCTCGATCCCCTCGATGGCGAAACTCTTGCACAGGCCCACCATGCCGCCGGATTCCAGCTGGAAGACGCCCACGGTCTCGCCGCGGTTGAGCATCGCCAGCGTGGGCGGGTCGGCGAGCGGGATGGCGTCGATGTTGAACTCCGGCCGGCCGCGGGCGTGGATGCTCTTGATGGCGTCGTGGACCACCGTGAGCGTCTTCAGCCCGAGGAAGTCCATCTTCAGCAGGCCGAGGTCGTTGAGGGCATTGCCGTCGTATTGGGAGAGGACTTGGCCATCCTTGTCACGCGCGAGCGGCACGAAGTTCACGAGGTCTTCCGAGCCGATGACGACGCCGGCCGCGTGGACGCCGGTGCCGCGCACGAGGCCTTCAAGGACCAGCGCGTGGTCCCAGACCTGGCGGGTGTTCGCCTCGGACTCGATGGCCTTCTTCAGCTCGGGGTTGATCTTGAGGGAATCAGCGAGGTCGTAGGGAATGGCGCCCTTCGAAGGGATGAGCTTCGAGAGGCGGTCGCCTTCCGAGTAGGAGAAGCCGAGGACGCGGTTCACGTCCTTGAGCACGGCCTTCGAGGAGAGCGTGCCGAAGGTGATGATCTGCGCGACGCGGCTCGCGCCGTATTTCTGGCGGACATATTCGATCACCTCGCCGCGGCGCTCCTGGCAGAAGTCCACGTCGATGTCGGGCGGCGACACGCGCTCGGGGTTGAGGAAGCGCTCGAAGAGAAGGTTGAACTTGAGCGGGTCGATGTCCGTGATGCCGAGCACGTAGGCCACGAGCGAGCCGGCCGCCGAGCCGCGCCCGGGACCGACCGGGATGCCCTGCTCGCGCGCGTGGCGGATGAAGTCCCAGGTGATGAGGAAGTAGGAGGCGAAGCCGCACTTCTCCAGCACCGAGAGCTCGTATTCGAGGCGCTTGCGCAGCTCGGCATCCGTGTCGGCGCGCTGGGCCCCGAAGCGATGACGCAGGCCTTCCCAGCAAAGGTCGCGCAGGTGCTCCTCGCGCGTGCGGCCGGCGGGTGGATCAAAGGCCGGATACTTGGGCTTGCCGAACTCGATCTCCAGCGAGCAGCGCTCGGCGATGCGCAGAGTGTTGTCGCACGCGCCGGGATAGTCGCGGAAGAGCGCGCGCATCTCCGGCGGCGTCTTGAAATACAGCTCGGGCGAGTAATGAAGCCGCCGCTGGTCCATCACGGCCGCGCCGGTGCCGATGCAAACGAGGACGTCATGCGCCTCGTGGTGCCCACGCTCGAGGAAGTGAACGTCGTTGGCCGCGACCGTGCCCAGGCCGAGGTCGCGCGCGAACTGAGCCAGCGTGGGATTGTGCTTTTGCTGGTTCTCGAAGCCGTGGTCGTGCAGCTCGACGAAGAAGCTCTCCGCGCCGAAGAGATCGCGCATCTCCGCCAACTCGCGCTTGGCGCCGGCCTCGTCGCCTTTGAGGAGTGCCTGGTTGGCCGGGCCCTTGATGCAGCCGGACAAGGCGATGATGCCCTTCGAGTGCGCGGCGAGGAGCTCGCGGTCCACGCGCGGCTTGTAATGGTAGCCCTCCAGGAAGCCGGCGGTGACGAGGCGCGAGAGGTTCGCGTAGCCCTCGTTGCTCTCGGCCAGGAGCGTGAAGTGGAACGACGCGTCGCGCGCCGACGAGGCCGATTTGTCCGTGCGCGCGCCGGGGGCGAGATACACCTCGCAGCCGATGATGGGCTTGACGCCCTGCTTCTTGGCGGCGCGGTAGAACTCGATCGCGCCGAACATGTTGCCGTGGTCGGTCATCGCCACGGCCGGCACGCCCAGGCCGGCGGCCTTCTTCATGAGCGGCCCCGCCTGCACCGCGCCGTCGAGCGTGGAGTAGTGCGTGTGGAGGTGAAGGTGGACGAAGTCGCCGGGCATCGGAATCCGATTGTACCGAAAGCGAGCGAGCGTGCGCGACGCCGCGCGCGCGGCGAATGATGATAGAAACTTCCCGTGGCCCTACGGCGCGCGCTCGGCGTCTTC
>CALMOL010000352.1 GCA_937871685.1 uncultured Verrucomicrobiota bacterium | reverse complement strand
CCGTTGCCCCCGCCGGGCGGCTGGGCCGCGGCCAGCGCGTCCTGGGCGGCCTTCAGCGCCACATTCGCCGCCCGCGTCTGCCGGCGCTTGGTGGCGCGCTGCTCGACGTGCACACGCATCACGTCGAAGGCCGGGTCGGTGCCCGTGGCCAGGCCGCTCTTGACCAGCACGCGCCAAGCGCCCAGCGCCGCCGCGTAGCAATCGGCCTCCAGGCCGTCGATGGTGTCCACGATATCCTGGACCAACTTCTGGATGGCGGGCAAGCGCTCGCGCAGTTCCTGGCGGGCTTGCCAGTCGCGCAGCGTGTCGGCGGGCTTGAGCAGGTCGGGCACCAGGCCGGGCCGGCCTTGCAGCAAGGTCACGTAGTCGGCCGCGAAGGCGGCGTTGGCCACGTTGACGCGCAGGAGCTGGCGGCGCTCCGCCTCGCCCAGGGGCTGGAGGGCGGGCGCATACTGCGTTTGGAGCGTCGTGGTGGTGGCATCAATGGTATGCCACTGCTCGGCGGCCACGTTCAGGGGCGCGTGGTTGGTGCGCGCGATGGTTTTGGTGGTCTGCTTCATAGGACTTTTCCTTTCTTTCTGACCGAGCCGCGGTGACGGGCGTGGTGATCGTTCCCAGGAAGCCGCGCCGCGGAGCCGCCTGCTTCTGGGAAGCACCCCCATGAGCGGGGGCGCAGGACAATCTCCGGCACCCCCCCGGACATTATCTGTCCGGGGGGAGGACTTTTTTTGAAAAAAGTTTTCTCTTCTGGAGGCAGCCGTTCCCACCGCCAAAAAAAGCGACGCTCCACCCCGGCCGGCGTTTTGTGGCCGCCAGGATGCCGGCCGCCACCCGGCCTTCCCCCGGACATTGGACCCTCAAACCGGGCGGTCCGTCTTCTTCCTTCGAGGCTCCGCCTCCCGGACCCGGCCGCCCGGCGGGAAACCCGCTTTCCTCCTCCCGGGGATCGGCTGAATCCAGGGCACTAACCCGCTCCCCCCGCGATGGGGCCGGTGCCTCGACCACCCTGGAAACCGAGCTTCGCCGGCCGGAAGCGCCGCCCCCTGCCTCCCGCCGGAGAGACCCTCCTGTCACTTGGAAGCCACCCTCGCGAGACTTGGCCGGCACTCTCGCGCCACTTCCGGGCCACGTTCGCGAGACTTCGGCCCCACTCTCGCAAGACTTGGAGCCATCCTGCGCAGGACGAGTTTGATCCTGCGCAGGATGCCTCCCAAGTCTGCGCAGGCTTCCCGTCGTCCTGCGCAGGACCCTTCCCGAGTGACGCGAGACTTCGGCCAAGCCTGCGCAGGGTGAGCCACCACCCTGCGCAGGATGAAAACCGTCCTGCGCAGGACCCCGGCCAAGTGACGCGAGGCTTGGCCCAAGCCTGCGCAGGATCACCGCCACCCTGCGCAGGATGGGAGCGAAGTCTGCGCCGGACCGCCCCGGCGCTCGGTTTAACCCCCGCCCGCGGGCCCAGCCCTGAGGAAGTTGCGCTCACCTCCGCCTACCGGATTTGCCAAGCCTTGCCGAAGGCTTCGCCCTCGCGGGACACCAGTGGCGCCGCCTCCCGCGTGCCGCGAGTTCGGCCGGCTCTTCTCGCGTCACGGATGGGAAACCTTGGGTGGGCGGGCTGCCCGACTCGCCAGGCACCCGCGCGGTGCTGGTGCTCGCAAGCCCGCGCGCCAGCCCCCACCCGGCGCGCCGATGGCAGGCAGGGTCGTCCAGCGCAACCGCGCGCCTGGAGACAAGAAAACGGCGACGCCGGTGAAAGGACGCCCGATCACCTGTGCCTTGGCAGGGCTGGTGTTACAAGCTCTTCATTAGACCGCTGGCGGTCGTGTGCCTAGCTCGTTTAGCAGGCAGGCTTCGCACCCTGCCGAGGTTCCCGGGCGAGAAGCGCTGGAGGTGGGTGTCCCGGGCGTTGGAATGCTCCCGTGAAAAGTGAAAGGCGCGCGGGATTCGTCCCGGCACCGAGTAACGAGAATCCGCATGCGAGGGAAGCTTGCTTCATTAGGAAGATCTCGCTCCCTTCCGAGGTTCCCAAGCGAGAAGCGCTGGAGGTGGGCGGCCCGTGCGTTGGAGTGCCCAGAGTGGAGAGCGAAAAGGTTGACCGCCATTGTGTCGGCGCCGAAGTAGCGAGAAGCCGCGCGCGGGCCGTTTTCGCAGAAGGAGCCAGCCGGCTGCCTTTGAGGGGAAAGGGGTCAGGATAAAACTCATGACAGTTCATCAAGCTTGCGTTGAAGGATCCTGATCGCACGCTCGGTTGCTCCCCGCGCCTGCGCGCGGCGGACGGCCTGGGCCGCCGCCGCCTGGCTCGGGAACTGAAGCCGCTCGGCCACCCAGCCCAGGCCCACGCTGGTGCGCTCGCGGAGCAAGCCCGCCAAAAGCCCGGCTCGCGCGTCGCCACGCTCGCGCTGGGCAAGGTCCACCTCGGCGAGCCCCAGCGCGGCCAGGCCCACCTGCGCGAGGCGCTCCGCTTCCGCCTCCCCGTGCTCGCGTTGCGCCGCTGCTCCCTCGTAGGCGTCGCCGCGCCGCCCCAACGCCCGGCCGGCCGCCTTCGCAAGCGCCAGCACGTGATCGCGGAAGCCCTGGGAGCCAAAATACCATCCCCGGCGCAGCGTGGATTGGAGGCTTTGGCTTGAATCCAGGCCCGCGCCGGCACGCCCGGCCCCTTCCTCCCGCACGCGCGCTTCCAATCGCTCCACAAAGGCGCGCCGCCCGCGCGCGCGGTCCGCGCAGCCTGCTGCCTCCATTGCCGTCGCCACGTCTAGCCACTTGGGCCGCCGTGCCGGGCTTTGCGCGTAGCCCTGCGCCAAGCTACTCCACGCGAAGTTCAGCAGCCCGTTGCCTGCGCCGAGCTTGACCAGGCGCGCCCGAATGGGGTTCAAGTGCACGTAGTCCGCCACCGCCAGGAAGTAGTCGCCCTGCGCGTGGGCTGAGGCCACCGCCTGGGGCAGAGCCAGCTTGCCGCCTTCCACCAGCACCGCCTTGTAGCGCCCGCCGAAGAGGTGACCCCACAGGCGGTGCCGGTTGTTGAAGCGGCGCGAGTAGGTGGTTTGCAGCCACTGCATGCCGGCCACCAGGTTGGGCTCCGGGGTTTCCAGCAGCAGGTGGTAGTGGTTGCCCATCAGCACCCAGGCGTGCACCCGCCAGCCGGTGCGCGCGCAGGCCAAGCCGAGGACCTCCAGAAACGCGCGCCGGTCCTGGTCATCCCGAAAGATGGCCTCGCGCCGGTCCCCGCGCGCCATGACGTGGTAGCAGGCGCCGGGGAACTCCAGGCGCAGTTGGCGGGGCATGGGCAAAGGCTCCCGCGCCAGAGAGAAGTGTCAAGAGTTTTATCCTGACCCCTTTCCGCGCTCATCCAAGACTCAAGCGTCAAGAGGCGCCGCATGGCATCCCTTCGCTGAAACTAACGTTTGACCGGCTTGCCCATCTCACAGACGCGAAAATATCCGAGCACCTAGGTGCTCCCAATTATAACTCGAAGGAATTGTGTATGAATATGTCTGAAGGTCAATTTTTAGCTCCTCGGAAATAATCTTTTCGATCGCGATTGATTCGCGTGAAGAAAGCTCCGTGCCGGCGAGTCGACTCGCCGCAAACGGAATGACATACCAGAGGGGATCCTCCGTCCAAAAGTCGCTCTCATCAGAGAGGTCTTCGTCATCCCACTTCTTCAGAAAACAGCTTAGATCAGAAGACGGAAGACGAAGCGCCTTCAAAAGCAGTCCTTCCCAGACAAAGTGATAGTATTTCAGCGGATCTTTCATTCGATACCAACTGGAACAGAAGCGATAGGAATAAGCAAACCTTGTGCTCCCTCGAATTTAATCTGATCGAGTCCAGATACTGGGGTGTCATAAATGCCGGAAGATCCGCGCTTTGCGCGAGGGCCGATGACGGCATCATATGGAGTATTGGTCTTCCCCGTGTGGCGATATGTGTAGACAAACCTTTGCCACTCATCCGTTGGGCCGAAGAATTGCTTTTTGTGTAACGTATCCCAAACCGTTGAGGGCAATGCAAATACAACTACGTAGGGAGTGCCCCCTTTGCCTTTTGCAACACGTCGAGCAAAGACTGCCGCGCTGCTAAAGCCCTTCAACGATCCCTCGAACGTATACAGTCCATAACCAAAGTCGCTTCCTGTGGGATTTCGTCCACTGGGCTCAGGATCCACCTGAACCGAGTCTATATCATCGACGCCATTCCACGACTTGTCAGAGGTGCCATGGAAGAAAAGTTTCCACTTTCCATCATCATTCCAAGTTAAAGCTCCTGGGTTGAAGTTAATTTCTCGCCGCGCGGCTTTAATATCTCCATATGAGGTTGACGAACCGAGCAATCGGCCTTGTTCCGCCAGTTGTGAAGACTCAGTCCGCTCCCTGTAAGTTACCGCATTAGCTATCCCGCCGATAGCATATAAAGTAATTGCTATGGATGTAACCGCGCTAAGTTCTGTCGTGCCTCCCGCAAGGTAACCACTTGGATCGCTATAGTTACTCGGCGACCCGTTGGCATACAGATATTTGTGAATTGTGCTCGGATTGGAGCCGCCACCTTCATACGAATCCATTTGCCAGAATCTCCCCGTAAGGGGATTCATGCTGCGAGCTCGCAGGTAGTATTGCCCCAAAGCTGCATCGAAACGCTCAGCGCAATAAAGGTGCGCGTTGGTCGTTGAACCTTCCCGTTGGAGCAGGGATCCAAAGGCCTCGAAGTGGTAGCGGTCCGTGAGATTACCCGCCTCGTCGATCAATGCACGGACGTTACCGCGACCGTCGAACGCTTGGAAGGTGCGCGTAACGGAAGATCCTCCTGCGTTCTGGAGTTGAGCGACCAGCATATGACCCCAGACATAGGCACGTGTGGGCGCGCCGGAGATCCGTTCCTCAACCACTTGGGCGTATCCGGTAGGGTTAAGCGTGTCGATCAGCAGCGCGGTAGTCTGGCCGTTGAGCGTTTGGGCTACTTTGTTTCCGTCACCGTCGTAGAGGTAGGTGATGTTAGCTGGCTGGGCGTTGAGCGTGGTCTGCGCACTCGCGATGCGGTCGTCGTAGGTGTAGGTGCTGGCGAGGGTCTTGGTGGGCGATGCGCCGCCGTTGGCGCTCACGGTGCCGCTCAAAGTGTTGCCGTTGTTGTCGGGGGTGTCGGACTGGAGCCGATCGTTTTGGTCGTAGGTGAACGACTGGCTGGCAATGCCGGGGACGCTGCTCGTGCGGGAGCGACGGTTGCCCACCGCGTCTAGGTCGTATGCGAGCTCGCCCTGCGGCGCACCCGCCTCGGTGCTCATGAGCGTCTCGCGGCGCAGGCGCCACAGGGCGTCGTAGCCGTAGGTGCTCTGGCGCTGGTGAGAGGCTAGGGCCGGCAGCGTGCCACTTCCGCGCGCGGCCCACCACTCAGTATTCGCCGTGCGGTGGCCGGTGGAGGCCTTCACGTAGGTGTGTTGCACCAAGGGGCCGCTTAGGCCGGTAACCGTGACGGTTTCCAGGCGATTGAGCGCGTCGTAGGTGTGACGATGGCCGACGCCATTGGGGTCGTCGGTGGACTGGAGGTTGCCCACGTCGTCGTAGCCGTAAGTGGTCGTGCGGGTTCCCGCGTCGGTGACCTTCCACAGGCGGTTAAGCTCGTCGTAATCGTAGGTGACGGAAACCAAGCCGGGGTTGGTTCCGGCGTAGGACTGCATGCCGATCAGGTTGCTCTGGTTGTCCCAGGCGTAGGCCAGCGTGCCCTGCGGGGTGTCCTTTTGGACGAGGCGGTCGCGCTCGTCGTAGCGGTAACTCGTCGCGCCGCCGGCATCCTGCATCGTGCGGCGCTGGCCGCTGGGCCAGTAGGTGAACGCGATGGTCGGCGCGCCGAAGCTCGCGTCGGGGATGCGGAACTTGAGCCGGTTGAGCTCGTCGTATTGGAACGTGGTCGTCTTGCCGTTGAAGTCGGTGCGCACCCGGAGGTTGCCCACGCGGTCGTAGGCGAGTTGCTCGACCTGGCCCATGGGCAAGGTGCGCCGGAGGCGTCGGCCGAGGTGATCGTGCGCGTAACGGGTGGTGCGCAGCAGGGCGTCGGTCTGCGCGGTCTGGTTACCTAGTTCGTCGTAGCCGTAGGCGGTCCACTGGCCCAGGGCATCCACCACGCCGCTCAGGCGGCCGAGATCGTCATAGACGAAGCGCTTCACGCGGCGGGAGGCCAGCGGCGTGGATTGCGGCGACTGCTCGTATTCGGCCACGCGCCGGCCGATCTCGTCGTAGGCGGTCACGCTCTCGGTAACCACGGTGGCGACGGTCCCGTTTCCGAGATCCACCGGCGTGGCCGGGAACTCGGTGCGCACGCGCCGGTTCAGCGCGTCGTAGTGGTGCGTGACCGTGCGACTAAGCGCGTCGATAAACTTCCGCTGGTTACCGTTCTCGTCGTAGGTCCAGGCGCTGCGCTGCCCCTTGGCGTTGATCGTCGCGGTGCGCCGGCCGGCCAGGTCGTAGATAAACGTGGTCGCGTTGTTGCGCGCGTCGAAGCTCTGCCACACGCGCCCGGCGGAGTCGTAGAGAGTGCGCGAGAGCCAGTAGGCCGCGCTCGTGCCGTCGCCCTGCCACCAGGTGCCGCTCGCGCGGCCGATGTCGTCATAGACCGTGCGCGTGGTCTTGCCCGAGCGATTGACGCGATACTCGGGGCGTCCTTCGGCGTCGTAGCGCGCTTCCTCGACGCTGCCGTCGGGGTAGTGCGTTTTCCACAGCATCCCGCGCCCGTCGTATTCCATCCACGTTTTGCGGCGCAGGGCATCGTAGGTGAAGTCCACCTTGCCATCCGGGCGATACACGGTCTCGCTGGTGGGCATGGGGTTGCTGGCCTTGGCGTGCTCGGCGTCCCAGGTGCGCACCAAGCGGTTCTCGGCGTCGTATTCGTGCTCGGTCGTGAGCGTGGCCACGCTGCCGCTCTCCAGGGTGCGCGTGGTGGTCTCGGTCAGGCGGTTGCCGCTCCCATCGTAGGTGTAGGACGTGGCGTGGCCGGCCGCGTCGGTGGAGCGGGTGACCCAGCCCTTCTGATCGTGGCCGAGGGCGGGATCGTAGAATGAGGTGGTGGTCAGCAAGCGCACGCTGCTCTGGCCGTTTTGGTCGGTGACCGTCACGGTGCGCGTCTGGTCCTTGGGATTGCCGAACCCGTCGTAGGTGAACGTGGTCTGGTTGCCCAGCGCGTCCGTGGCGCGCCAGAGCCGCGTGGAGCCGGGGTAGTATTCGTTGACCACGGTCGGGTCGGCGGAGCCAGCGGCGTTAGCCTTGGGATCCCACATCGCGGCGAGGTTGCCGTGGTCGTCGTAGGCGAAGCGCGTGACGTTGCCCTGCGGGTCGGTCAGCTTGCGCAGCAGGCCGTCGTTGCGGCGCTGCGAGGGGATGACGTTGTCGTCCTCGTATTGGTAGCGCGTGGTGCGCGAGCCGGGCACGAGCTGGCCCTGGTCGTTCGTGAAGAAGCCGGTGATGGTCTCGGTGAGCTTCAGGTCGCTCACGCGGCCGTCGGGCCAGACGTGGTAAGTGTAGTCCGTGATGTCGTTTACGGCGTTGACCGTGCGCAGCACGTTGCCGCGCGCGTCGTAGGTGTGGACGGTGGTCTTGCCGTTGCGGTCGGTGACGCTCTCGGTGCGATTGCCCAGGTTGTGCGAGAAGACGGTGGTCCGTCCGTCCGCGTCGGTGGTGCGCCACAGGCGGCCCTCGGTGTCGTAGTCGTTGCGCAGGCCGCGCACGCCGCGCGCGTCGAACACGTCACGCAGCACGTGCTGGCCGCCGGGCAGGTAGGTGAAGGTGGCGGTGGCCGGCGCGTTGGGATCGTTCGCCGGCACGGCGCGGTCGTAGAAAGCGAGGAGATCGCCGGTCTGGTCCTGCACGTAGCGGACCTTGTTGCCGCTCGGGTCGGTGATGGCGGTGATGAAGCCGCTGGCGACGTCGCGCGTGAAGGTGACGGCCTGGCCGGAGGAATGGGTGATCGCGTTGCGCGTGAAGGTGAGCGAGTTGCCCTGCGGGTCGCGCATGGAGAGAAGCTTGCCCTGCGCGTCGAACTCGAAGACGCGCCCGTCCATGGCCGTGTAGGTCCAACCGGTGGCGTCCGCGAAGATCGGCGCGAAGGGGTCCCCCGGCGCGGTGGCGAAGGTCAGGTCCGCCGCGAAGGCGCCGTCGAAGGAGTAGAGCGCCGCTGGCACCCCGCGCGGCTTGATCGTGCCCGTCGATCCAGGGCGCGCGTTGAACGCGAAGGTGATGGGCTCCTCCGTGCTGAAGGGAGAGTAGAGGCGCGTGGCCTCGGTGCCGTTGACCAAGAGGCGCACCTCGAAATCCTGCGCCTTGCCGTCGGGGAAAACGATGGACACCGTGTGCGGCCCGTCGTCCAGATACTGGTAGAAGGTCGGGAAGATGTAGGGGTTGCCGTCCGGGTTGTTCGTGTAGGCATACCAGCGCTCGCCCAGCTTGTGGGTCTTCTCGACGCGCACCGAGGAGTGATCGAGACGCCAGCCGTAGCCGAAGTCGCCCCGGCAGCGGTCGCCCGAGTCGTAGATGCGCGTGACCGTGATGGGCAGGCCGGCCAGGGGCACGGTGAGGTCGTTGAAGGCCACGTTAAAGCGGCCCACCTTCGCGCCGCCGGTGACCTGGTATTGCGTGCCGGTGGCATACTCGGCGGCGCTGCCCGCCTCGCGCGCCAGCAGCTCGACCTCGTAGAGGCCGTTGGGCAGGAGCGTCGGGTCGAAGACGGCCAGGTCGCCGCTGAGCACCTGGTTGCGGCCGGTGGCGAGGATGATCCAATCGGCGCACTCGGCCTGCTTGCGCCGGTAGCGCAGGGTCCAGCGGTCGAGCGCCTGGCTCTGCACCGTGCCGGTGAGCATCACCGGCTGGGTGACCTCGGCGGCCTCGGTGGGCGTCTCGATCTGCACCACGGGCGGCTGGCTCGGCGCGTTGTAGAGCTGGATGGTCGAGACGGCGCTCTCGGCCACCACGCCGGAGGCGGTGGTGCCGCGCGCCTTCACGGCGTAGGTGCCGGGGGCGAGGTTGGGCACGCTCGCGCTCCACGGCGCGGCCGTGCGCGAGGCCACCATGGCGCCGTTCACGTAGTAGTCGAGGCGCGCCAGGTCGCCGTAGAGGGCCTGGTAGGTGGCGTTGAAGGTGACCGGGTCGCGGGCCAGCAGGCGCGCGCCGTCGGCGGGCGCCACGAGCTGCACGGCGAGCGCGGGCTGGGTGGGATCGAGCACCACCTGCACGCGCGCGGGCGCGGAGCCGGTGCGCTGGCCGTCGTCGTCCACCGCCACGACCACGAGCGACCAGGTGCCCGGCGGCTGGGTGCCCGCGGCCAGCTCCCAGGGCGGCGCGCTGCGCGTGCCCACCAGGGCGCCGTCGCGGTAGAACTCCACGCTCACCACCCGGCCGTCCGGGTCGCTCGCACTGGCGCGGAAGGTCACGGGCTGCGTCGTGGTGAAGACGGCCCCGTCCAGCGGCGCGTCCAAGGTGATCTGCGGCGGGTAGAGCGGCACGGCCACCACGGTGACCGTGACCGGCGCGCTCTCGGCGCGCAGGCCATCGGCATAGACCGCCGTGGCCTTGAAGTCGAAGGTGCCCGCGTTGACGCGGCCCAGCGGCCATTCGTAGGGGGCCTGCGCGCTGGAGCCCAGCGGGCCGCCGTTGTAGGAAAACTCCACGCGCGAGACGATCCCGTAGCCGGGCTCCACGCGCGCGGCGAGCGTCAGGCTCTCGGTGGTGGTGTGGTTGCCGGGCGTGGGCGCGGTGAGCACGATGGCCGGCGGCGCCGGGCGCACGGTGAAGACCACGGGCGCGCTCACGGTCTGGTTGCCCGCGTCGTCGGTGGCCTGGGCGGTGAGCGTGTATTGGCCCGCGGCGAGGCGGCCGAGGCTCAGCTCCCAAGGCGCCGCGGCGGCCGATCCGACGCGGCGGCCGTCGAGGAAGAACTCGACGCGGACCACGGTGCCGTCGGGATCCGAGGCTTGAGCGCGCGCGGTGACGGGCACCAGCGGCGTGAGGGCGGCGCTCGCCAGCGGGGCGGTGATCTGCACCGCGGGCGGCAGGGGGGCGGCGGCCGTGACGACCACCTCCACGGCGGCAGCCGTGGTCAGCTCGCCATCGGTGGCCGACAGCTCGAAGACGTAGGCGCCCACCTGCGCGAAGGCCACGCCGGTGACGAGCGCGCCCGGCGACTGGATTTGCGCGCCGCCGGCGGGGCCGCCGACTTGGCGCCAAGTCGTAGCGAGCGTGCTGCCAATGGGCAGGCAATCATCCACGGCCTCGCCGCGCAGCGTGGCGGGCGTGCCGAACGCGAGCACCTGCCGAACGCCCGCGTCCACGCGCGGGGGCTGGTTGCCGCCGGGCGTGGGGAAGCCGGTGGGCGAGACGTCCACCTGCACCGTGGCGGTGGAGGTCAGCTCGCCGTCGGTGGCCGACAGCTCGAAGACGTAGGTGCCGTATTGCGCAAGGGCGACCGGCGTCGTGAGCGCGCCGGGCGTGAGGATCGTGGCGCCGCCGGTGGGGCCGGACGCGATGCGCCAAGTCGTCGTGAGCATGCCCCCGGCGGGCAGGCCGTCGTCCCCGGCCGCGCCGGGGAGGGTGACCGTTTGCGGGAACAAGAGGCCCAGGCGCGGGGCGGCATCCACGCGCGGGGCGGCGTTGCCCTGGGTGGGCGGGCACTTGCCGCCGACGCTGGCCTGGAAGAGCGCGGATATCTCCGTCTCAGCAAGGGCGCGCGAATAGACGGCCGGCTCGTCGATGGAACCGCCGAACCAGTAGGCGACCGACGGACCCGGCCGATGGCCGAGATAGAAGTTGTAGGAGGTCTGCGGGGTGAAGACGCCGACGTTCTGCTCGAGCACCTTGGCGCCGTTGCGGAAGAGCCGGACGATGCCGGTGGCTTGATCGTAGGTGGCCGCCACATGGGTCCACACGTTGGCCGGCACGATGCCCGGGGCGGTGTTGACGCTGCGCGAGGAGCCGCCGGTGTCCCACAGGTTGACCTGGAGAGCGCCGTTGCCCGGCCAGAGCCAGAAGTGCGTGCCCCACGCGTTCCCGGTGTTCCATTCCATGAGGGGCTGGACCGGGCCGACATCGGTGGGCTTGATCCACGTTTCCAGCGTGAGGCCGGGAGCGGCGTTGAGGTGGGGGGCAAAGGGCGCGGCGACGGAGAAGAACCCGTTCGGGCCGGCCAGCGCGAAGGCGCCACCGACAAGGCCGTTGCCGAAGGCCGCGCCCGTGGCGGTGGCCATCACTGGCGCGCCGCCCGCGCGGTCGCGGCCGTCGCCGTCGCCGGGCCACCAGGCGACGAGGCCGGCGGGCGGCGCCGCGCAGGGCGCGGCCACGCGCACCTCGGCGGTGGCAGCGGAGGTGCGCTCGCCATCGTTGGCGGCGAGCTGCACCACATACACGCCGGGGCTCGGGAAGGTGGCGGTGGTCTGGGGCGCGGCGGAGGGGCGGGCGCGCGGGCCGGTGGTGGCGACGC
>CALMOL010000351.1:23670-23891 GCA_937871685.1 uncultured Verrucomicrobiota bacterium | reverse complement strand
TGGCCTTCTTCGTGACGATGTCGCGCGGCTTCAGGTCGCGCCGGATGGCGTCCATCGCGTAGTTTTCCTGGTAGAAGGTGACCTTCGGCTTCGCGGCGGTGGCGTTGGGGCGGACGGCCTCGCGCTTGGCGGATTCAGCTTCGGCGGCGGTGATGAGGCCGAGCTGGGCCATGCGGCCGAGGACAACGTCGCGCTCGGCGGCGGCGCCCTGGGGATTGCGC
>CALMOL010000351.1:0-23660 GCA_937871685.1 uncultured Verrucomicrobiota bacterium | reverse complement strand
CTCGCCGAGGGTAAGCTGCGCGGAGGGCTTGCCGAAGTAGGCCAGCGAGGCGGTCTCCACGCCGTAGAGGCCGGCGCCGTAGTAGATGCGGTTCACGTAGGCCTCGAGGACCTGGGCCTTGGTGTATTGGCGCTCGATGCGGAGGGCGAGGGCGGCCTCGATGCCCTTGCGGTGCCAGCCGCGGCCGAGATCGAGCGAATTGCGCGCGAGCTGCTGGGTGAGCGTGCTGGCGCCCTCGACGCGCGAGCGGGTAAGGTTGCGCACGGCGGCACGCGCGATGCCGATGGGGTCCACGCCGGGATGAGAGTAGAAGCGCGAATCCTCGCGGGCGATCACGGCCTTCTGGAAGAAGGGCGACACACGATCGAGCGGCACGACGACGCGGTTTTCGCCGTAGAGCCGCGCGTAGGTGATGCCGTCCATGTCCATGACCTCGGCGCGGCGCGGCATCTTGGCGAGATCGGCGATGTCGTAGCGGGAGGCGAGATTCCAGAAGTAAAGGAAGGTCCCGGCCGCCACGATGGCTCCGAGGGCAAGCAGGAGCAGGACGACCTTAAACCACCGCCGGAAGCGGCGCCGGCCGGCTGGCGGTGAGGATCGACCGAGGGGCAGCGTGGTGGCCGAGGCGGCGCGGGCGGCGGTGGCGCGCGGGCCGCGGCCGGAGGGAGGCTTGGACGAGGAGGGCACGGGAATGGCGCGGGACGTTGGACGCGGGCGGGCGGCGCGGCGAAGCGTGATTGGGTCGCGCTCTGTCATGCGCGCGCGGAAAGAAATTGCCCGGAGCGGCCTGCCGCCTAGCTTCCCGACCCGCAAATCCAACCACCGCAGCGCAGAAGAAGACACCGCCATGGCCGACCTCGCCAACGCCTACTCCGAGAACGTAAAGGGCAAGTTCTACGTGGATGACCAGTGCATCGACTGTGACCTGTGCCGTGAGACCGCGCCGGCCAATTTCACGCGCAACGACGACGGCGGTCACTCCTTCGTCTTCACGCAGCCGCGCACCCCCGAAGAGGAAGCCCTCTGCAAGGAAGCCATGGAAGGCTGCCCCGTCGAGGCGATCGGTAGCGACGGCAGCGAGGGCTGAGGCAACGCTTCGCCCCCGCCTATCTTCAGCGGCGAAAACGACGGGAGGACGCTCGGCACGTCGCGTTCCTCCGTGGGGGCAATGTGTCGGCCGCGCCCAAACAGGCGCGTGATGGGCAACTGGCGCACTAGCCGCAGGTAGGGGGGACACGGCCGTGCGGAAGCTGCCTAGCTGAGGCAGCTTGATCGCCAGCGCCCCGGTGGTCTCGGGGGTTCAGGAGCAGCAATGCACCGGTCTGAAGCGCAATTTTCCCCCACGACCATCAAAGCGCTCAACAGCACCACCAGCGCCACTCACCATGGCCTGATCGGCGCTGAGGTCGTGGATGAAAACCACGCGATCATTGGCACGCTCCACAAGCTGTGGACCAGCAGCGACAGCGGCCGGCTGGACTTCCTCGGCGTGAAGACCGGCTGGCTCTTCGGCCACAACCACGTCGTCCCCGCCCACGACGCCCTGATCGACGATTTCGCGCGCATCCAGGTTCCCTACGGCCTGGACCTCATCAAGGAGGCGCCCGTGGTCAGCGCCGACGAGGAGCTCACGACCGAACAGGAAGACGAGGTGTGCCGCCACTACGACATCCGCCGCGGCTACACCGACCTCGACAAATGGCAGCAGGCAGCAAACGAAGGCTGGAGGCAACTTGTGCCGTCGCTCCTGCCGGGGCCTCCCCCCGCTGAAGCCAAAGGAAAAATCATGCCGCTGGATCAATCGCCCCTCGCTCTCGCGGAAACCCGGGCAGATCAGCCCGCGCAGGTGCTCACGCTCAACGTGGGCTCGTCGAGCATCCGCCTCGCGTTCTTCGCCGCGGGCCAGCCCCCGGTGCGCGGAAGCTCCGCCCGGGTGGAAAGGATCGGGCTGCCGGGCACGATCCTCCGCCACCAGACCGCGGACGGAACCTCCCGCGCGGAATCCTTCGTGTCCGGCGGCCAGGCGGCGGTCACGCGCAGTCTGCTCGACTGGCTGGAGGCGCAGCCCGAGTTCGGGGCCGTGACGGCGGTCGCCCACCGCCTCGTGCACGGCGGCCCCAACCTCCGCGAGCCGCAGCGGGTCACGCCGGCCCTGCTGGACGAACTGGACCGCCTCAGCCCCATGGACCCCGATCATCTGCCGGCGGAGATCGGATTGATCCGCGCGATCCAACAGCGCCGGCCCAACCTGCTCCAGGTCGCCTGCTTCGACACCGCGTTTCACGCCGGCCTGCCGCGCGTCGCCCAGTTGCTGCCGATCCCGCGCCGGTTCGAGGCCAAGGGGGTCCGGCGCTACGGCTTCCACGGGCTTTCCTACACGTTCCTGCTGGGGGAACTGCGCCGGCTGGATGGCGCGGCGGCCCAGGGCCGGGTGGTCCTGGCGCACCTCGGCAACGGCGCGAGCATGGCGGCGGTCCGGGACGGCCGGTGCATCGACACGAGCATGGCCTTCACGCCGGCGGCCGGCCTGCCCATGAGCACGCGCAGCGGTGATCTCGATCCGGGCCTCGTCCTCTACCTCGTTCGCAGCGTCGGGATGAACCTGGAGCAGTTCAACGACATGATTCATCACGAGTCGGGGTTGCTCGGCATCTCGGAAACCTCTTCCGACGTGCGCGACCTGCTCGCGCAGGAGGCCGAGGACGTGCGCGCGGCGGAGGCGATCGCGCACTTTTGCTACCAGGCGCGCAAGTGGATCGGCGGCTTCACCGCCGCGCTCGGCGGGCTGGACACGCTCGTCTTCGCCGGGGGCATCGGGGAAAACTCGCCGCCGGTCCGCGCCCGCATCTGCGAGGGCCTCGATTTCCTTGGGCTTCAACTCGACGGCGCGCGGAACGCGGCCAACGCCCCGCTGATCTCCGCGGCCGACAGCCGCGTGCAGGTGCGGGTGATTCCCACGGATGAAGAAATCGTGCTCGCGCAGGCCGCGCTGGCGCAGTCCACCACTTCCTCGAAGCACCCATGAAAGATCCAACGCAGCCTCTCACGCCCGAATCGCTCCACCGCATGGATGCTTGGTGGCGCGCCGCCAACTATCTTTCGGTGGGACAGATCTACCTCCTCGACAACCCGCTGCTGCGAGAGCCGCTGACGACGCGCCACATCAAGCCTCGCCTGCTCGGCCATTGGGGCACCACGCCCGGCCTGAACTTTCTCTACGTTCACCTCAACCGGATCATCAAGGCGCACGACCTGAGCATGATCTATGTCGCCGGGCCGGGCCACGGCGGGCCGGGCATGGTGGCGAACACTTACCTTGAGGGCACTTACAGCGAGAAGTATCCCGACATCTCGCCGGACGCCGCTGGACTACAGCGGCTGTTCAAGCAGTTCTCGTTTCCCGGCGGCATCCCCAGCCACGTCGCGCCCGAGACGCCCGGCTCAATCCACGAGGGCGGCGAGCTCGGCTACGCGCTCGCCCACGCCTACGGGGCGGCCTTCGACAATCCCGACCTGTGGGTGGCCTGCGTTGTTGGCGACGGCGAGGCCGAGACGGGTCCGCTGGCCGCGAGCTGGCACTCGAACAAGTTCCTCAACCCCGCGCGCGACGGCGTCGTGCTGCCCATTCTGCACCTGAACGGTTACAAGATCGCCGGCCCCACGGTGCTGGCGCGCATCCCGCCGGAAGAGCTCGACCAACTGTTCCACGGCTACGGCCACGAGCCCATCGTGGTCGAGGGCGATGACCCCGCCGTCGTCCATCAGCTCATGGCGGCTGCGCTTGACCGGGCCGTCGCCGCGATCCAGGAAATCCAGCGCGACGCCCGCGTGAACGGGTTCACCAAACGCCCGCGCTGGCCGATGATCATCTTGCGCACACCCAAGGGCTGGACCGGCCCGAAGGTCGTGGACGGCAAGCCCGCCGAAGGGACTTGGCGTTCGCACCAGGTGCCGCTCACCGGCCTCTTCGAAAACTCCACCCACCTTCGCCAGCTCGAGGAGTGGATGCGCTCTTACCGGCCCGAGGAACTCTTCGACGACGCCGGCCGTCTCCGCCCGGAGCTGGCCGAGCTGGCTCCCCTTGGCGAGCGGCGCATGAGCGACAACCCGCACGCCAACGGCGGCTTGCTCCTGCGCGACCTGCGGATGCCCGACTTCCGCGAGCACGCCCTCGAGGTGCCCCAACCGGGCGGCGTCGAGGGCGAGGCCACGCGGGTGATGGGCGGCTTCCTGCGCGACGTCATGCGGCTCAACGCCGAGCACCACAACTTCCGCGTCTTCGGTCCCGACGAGACGGCGTCGAACCGCCTGCAGGATGTCTTCGAGGTGACCGATCGCGTTTCCACGGGAGTGATCCGCCCCGGCGACGACCACCTCGCGCCCGACGGCCGCGTGATGGAAGTCCTCAGCGAGCACCTCTGCCAGGGCTGGCTCGAAGGCTATCTGCTCACCGGCCGCCACGGCGTGTTCTCGTGCTACGAGGCCTTCATCCACATCGTGGACTCGATGTTCAACCAGCACGCCAAGTGGCTGAAGACTACGCGGCGCATCCCCTGGCGGCGGCCCATCGCCTCGCTGAACTATCTCCTCACCTCCCACTGCTGGCGGCAGGACCACAACGGCGCCAGCCACCAGGATCCCGGGTTCATCGACCATGTGATGAACAAGAAGGCCGACACCATCCGCGTCTATCTGCCGCCGGATGCGAACACGCTTCTTTCCGTTACCGACCACTGCCTGCGCTCACGCCATTACGTGAACGTCATCGTCGCCGGCAAGCAGCCCAGCCCGCAGTGGCTGGACATGGACGCGGCCATCAAGCACTGCTCGGCCGGCATCGGCATCTGGCCCTGGGCCAGCAACGACGAGGGCAGCGAGCCGGATGTCGTCCTGGCCTGCGCGGGCGACGTGCCAACGCTCGAAATCCTCGCCGCCACGCAGTTGCTGCGCGAGCATTTCCCGGAACTCAAGGTGCGCGTGCTCAACGTGGTGGACCTGATGAAGCTCCAGCCGGAATCCGAGCATCCCCATGGCCTGAGCGACCGTGACTTCGACACCCTGTTCACCAAGGACAAGCCCGTCGTCTTCGCCTACCACGGCTATCCCTGGCTGATCCACCGGCTGACCTACCGCCGCGCCAACCACCACAACTTCCACGTCCGCGGCTACAAGGAGGAAGGCACCACCACCACGCCCTTCGACATGGTGGTGCTCAACGAGCTCGACCGCTTCCACCTCGTCGCCGACGTGATCGACCGCGTGCCGAAGCTCGGCGCCCGCGCCGCCTACGCCAAGCAGCACCTCCGCGACCGCCTGATCGACCACAAGCATTACATTCGCGAGCACGGCGAGGACCTGCCCGAAATCCGCGACTGGAAGTGGAATCCCGCGCCGGCCCCGGCGGGGTAGTGCCTTCCGACGCGCCGTCATACCAAGCGCGACCGGAGGGGCGCTGAATGCCTCGCGATGCGGCTGCCTCTGGGAACCGGCCGCCGTCGTTTACTTTCCAAACGACGGAGTTTGGAAGGCAAACTCGGTCGTTTGATTCATAAACGCTGTCGTTTGAGTTTCAAAGTCGCGAGTTTGGTTTCTAAACTCGGTCGTTTGGGTTTCAAACTCGCGCGTTTGAATTCGAAACGACGCCGTTTGAGTCTCAAAGTCGCGAGTTTGGTTTCCAAAGTCGGTCGTTTGCTTTTCAAACGACAGAGTTTGGGTTTCAAACGCGGTCGTTCGGAAAGCAAACGACGGAGTTTGCCGAGCAAACTCGCGCGTTTGCTTTTCAAAGTCGTGCGCTCGGCCCGGCAACGTCGCCGGCATCAACCTGAAGGCGGCTCCTCCAGTCACCTCCGCCGCCGAGAAGCATGGCATCGAGGAATCAGGAATCCTGGCCGCCCGTGCCTCCCCATCGCAAAGCGTCCGGGAGACACGCCGCGGCCCAAGAAGGTGAGAAATCCTCAGTCTTCCTTCTTCTGCTTCGCGGCGGACTTTTCGATGGCCTGCCACTCGGCATCGTCCAGCTTCAGCGCGGCGGCACCGATGTTCTCCTCCAGGTGCTTCACGGACGAGGTGCCAGGGATGGGCAGCATCACCGGCGAGCGGTGCAGGAGCCACGCCAGCGAGAGTTGGGCGACGGTGGCGCCGTGGCGCTTGGCGGCGGCGTCCAGCGGGCCGCCGGGGCGGGCGAGGTCGCCGGCGGCCACGGGGAACCAGGGGATGAAGGCGATCTTTTCCTTCGTGCAGTAGTCGAGCACGGCCTCGCTCTTGCGGTTGGCGAGGTTGTATTCGTTTTGCACGCTGACGACGGGCAGGATCTTTCGGACCATCTCGATCTCCTCCACGCCCACCTCGCTCAGGCCGAAGTGGCGGATTTTGCCGGCCTCCCGGAGGCGGCGGATGGCCTCCAGGCTCTTTTCGGCGGGGACCTGACGGTCGATGCGGTGGAGCTGCCACAGGTCGATGCGGTCCACGCGCAGGCGGCGCAGGCTCATCTCCACGCACTGCGTGAGGTATTCCGGCCGGCCGACGGGGCGCCATTGGTCCGGCCCCTGGCGCGTGAGGCCGCCCTTGGTGGCGATGACGAGGCCCTCGGCATACGGGTGGAGCGCCTCGCCGATGAGGCGCTCGGAAACCTCCGGCCCGTAGGAATCGGCGGTGTCGATGAAGTTCACGCCGAGGCCCACCGCGCGACGCAGCAGGCGGCGCGCGCCCTCGGTGTCGCGCGGCTCGCCCCAGATGCCGTGGCCGGTGATGCGCATCGCCCCGAAGCCGAGGCGATGGACGGGCAGGTCGCCGCCGATGGCGAAGTCACCGGCGGTGGCAGCGGAAGCGAAGGAGGCGTTGGGCGGAGGCATCCCGGATGTTTCGCATGGTCCGGGCGCGATGGCGGGACGAGGACGCGTCATGCGCGTCGTTGTAGAGGCGGCTCTGTCCGCGAATGCGGACGTGCCGCCTCTACAACCTCAGCCGAGCTTGGCGAGGAACTCGCCGAGGCGCGGCCCCCACTGCGCGGGGACGTTTTGCGCGGTATGGCCCTGCGCGGCCTTGCCGGCGGGGAAGACGACGGACTCGCCACGCTTGAGCTTCTTCACGGCCTCGGCCACGACGCCGAGTTCGACGGGATTCAACTCGTCGTCCTCGAAGGTGATGGAGAGCAGCGGGGCCTCGATCTTTTCAAGATGCGCGGCGGGATCGTAGTCGAAGCTGGACTCGAAGCGGCGCAGGATGTTGTTCGCGTCGATCGTGCCGTCCTTGCAGGGCGCGGCGGTCTTGGCGGCCCAGGCGTCGGCGGCGGCGATGTCGGGCGCGTCGCGCTGGAGGCGGCCGACGCCGTCGATCAGCATCTGGAAGAACGGGAACGCCGCCGAGAAGCCCGGGGGCTGGGCCGAATACATCCCATCCGCGAAGGCGGGATCATTGCGAATGGCGGCAATGAGGAGGCGGCGCCACAGGAGGTTGCGGCCGGAAAGGCGATCGGGCTGGCAGGCGATGGGCGCGAGCGCATCCATGAACTTCGGGTGCGTGACGCCCCACATCCACGTCTGCATCCCGCCCATCGAGGTGCCCATGATGAGGCGGAGGTGGTTGACCTTGAGGTGCTCCGTGAGCAGGCGGTGCTGCGCGCGCACCATGTCGGCGTAGCCGTAGCGGGGGAACTTGCCGCGCAGGCCGTCGGAGGGCTTCGAGGAGCCGCCCATGCCGATGGAATCGGGCAGGATCACGCTCCACTTCGCGGCGTCGAGCGGCTTGCCGGGGCCGAAGAGGTGCTCGGCATAGGGCGCGGCCTGGAACTGCTTGCCGTTGCCAACCGTGCCGTGCATCGCCATCGCGACCAGCTTCGTCTCGCCGGGCGGCGGGCCAAGGAGCGTGTAGTGGAGCTTCAGTTCGGGCAGGCGCTCGCCAGAGTCGAAGGCGAAATCCTTGATGACGAAGTCACCCTCGCGGAAACCGGGAAGCGCGGCGGCGGGATTGGCGGCGGGAGAACTCATGGAGGAAGGCGGGGTTTGGGCTTGAAGGCGAGCAAGCGCGACCGCCCCGGCGGCGAGGCCGAGTCGGCGAAGGACGGCGCGGCGAGTGAGGGAGGCGGGCATCGAGTGGGCGGGAACGGTTCCGCCGAGGCGAAGCCTTGCCCAGGAAAATCGCATCGGACCCTTGTGCGGTCCGCCGGCGAAAAGCGGGGCTACTTCCGCGACGAATCGTTTACCTCCCGAACACGCGCCGCGCCGCCGGTTGCCGGCCAGCCCGGATTGCGCTCAGAGGCTCCCCGCGCTTCGGGGGCGCGTGGTCGCCCGCCATTTCGCGATGAGGCGCGCCAGCCCGGCATCGGCCGCGCACTCGGCTTCCATTTCCTCCGGCGTGAACCAGCGCAGTTCGTGGCTCTCGTCGCTCGCGCGAAACCCTCCCCCGGCCGGCGCGCGCAGCAGGAAGCGCACGTCGAAGTGCGCGTGCGTCGGCTCGCCGCGCCGCGGGTTGGCGGGGATGGAATGCACGTCGAGATCGATGAGGCGATCGTGGATCGGCGTGATCCCGGCGAGGCCGGACTCCTCCTCCGCCTCGCGCAGGGCCGCGCCGAGCACGTCGGGATTGCCGTCGCAGTGGCCGCCAAATTGGAGCCAGCGACCGAGGAAGCGATGGTGCGTCAGGAGCGTGCGCGTGCCTTCCTCATCCAGAAGCAACGCACTCGCCGTGAAGTGCCCCGGCGCGAAGCAGGTGCGCTCGAAGCAATCCGGCCGTTCCGCCAGCAAGCGAAGCATGGCGTCACGGTGCCCGCGCTCGGCGGCATCCGCCGGATCGTAATCTTCGAGCGTGGCGGCGAGACCGGAGGCGGACGCGGGCATGGCCTCAGAAGATCGCACGGCCGGCAAGCATCGCAGGTGCCCTTGGGGCACAGCGCAACGCTTCGGCCGTTGCCCAGTCCGGTCCAAGCGTGGCCCCGGCCGGGTCTTGCAGGAGCACTCGCGAATTTGTCTGTTCTCGCGGCTCTCGCGCCGCGTTGGCTTCACGGCAGCAAAAAGCCCCGGGGGAAGTCCCGCCGGGGCTGATGATTCGGTGACGATTGGTTGGCTGCCAGAGTCTTCAGGCCAACGCGCGGCGGCGGCGCATCACCAAGCCGAGCAGGCCGGCGCCCGCCAGCGAGGCGGCGATGGTCGAGGGCTCCGGGATCGGCGTCTGGGTGAGGCGCACGTTGTCCACGAGGAAGCTGCCCGCCGTGACGCTGGCGCCATTGACGGTGCTGACTTGGATGCCCACCTGGCCGGTCGCGAGGCCGCTGAAGGCGTTCAGCGTCACGGTTTGATAGGTGGCCGTGCCGGCGAGCAACTGGGTGAGAATGTTGGCGCCGGAAAGAGTGGCAAACACGACCCCGTTGTTCAGGAGCGCGATGTTGGTGTTGGCCAGCGAGAGGGCGAAGGTGGAAGGATTGATGTCAATCGATAGCGAGTAAATGGAGTTGGGGACGAAATTGATGGCGGCCCCTCCCGCGGTCGTCAGTTGCTGGGTGATGCTCGCCGCGGTGGTCAGGCCCGTAAACGAGAAAGTCGTGGCGAAGGTGCCGCTGGAAGCGGACGTCGCACCCGAGGTGACGGCAGCGCTGCCGGTGGCCCCGGTGACAGGGAGGACGCCGGTGTTCGCCGCGGTGGTCCACGCACCGATGGAGCCGTTGACGAGGCCGCCCGCGGCCGTCGTGGTGGTGAACGACGTGATGCCCTCGAAGCTGGCGTCTTTGACGAAGACGACGTTTTGTCCCAGGACGCTGGGCGCGAGGGCCGGAGAAAGGCCGAGGAAGGTGATTCCGACGAGAAGGAGAGATTTGGAGTTCATGTGAAACGAAGGGTTGATGGCGCCACATGGTAACGCCGAGCTTGTATCATTCTTATAAATCGCTATGGTATTTATACGTAGGGCGGGGTGCGGACGTTGAACGCATGGAGAGGGTTCCGGCTTCGCCCGAAGTCCGAGGCAGCTCTCACTTTTCCAGGTCCACGGGCTTGCCAACGAGGCGCGTCCGAAGGCATCGTCCCGGCCGCCTTCCCCCCGGCGGACCTCCCGATTGCCCATGACCACGATGCGCGCCCTCGTCAAGAAACACGCCGAACCCGGACTCTGGCTGGAGGAGGTGCCCGTGCCCACGATGGGCGAGGACGACGTGCTCATCCGCGTGCTGCGCGCCTCCATCTGCGGGACCGACGTGCACATCTACAACTGGGACGCGTGGGCGCAGAAGACCATCCCGGTGCCCATGGTCGTGGGCCATGAGTTCGTCGGGCGCATCGAGGCCGTCGGCTCGCACGTCCACGACTTCCACGTCGGCGAGCTGGTCTCCGGCGAAGGGCATGTGGTGTGCGGGCGCTGCCGCAACTGCCTGGCCGGCCGCCGCCACCTTTGCGCGCACACGCAGGGCGTGGGCGTGAACCGGCCCGGCGCCTTCGCCGAGTTCCTGTGCATCCCGGAGACCAACGTGTGGCACTGCGACGAGAACATCCCGCTGGACGTCCTCTCCTGCTTCGACCCGCTGGGCAACGCCACGCACACCACGCTCTCCTTCGACGTGCTCGGCGAGGACGTGCTCATCACCGGCGCCGGCCCCATCGGCTGCATGGCCGCCGCCATCGCCAAGCACGCCGGCGGCCGGCACGTCGTGGTCACGGACCTCAACGACTACCGCCTCGGCCTCGCCAAGAAGCTCGGCGCCACGCGCACGGTGAACGTGAAGGAAGAGAAGCTCGCCGACGTGATGAAGGAACTCGGCATGAAGGAGGGCTTCGATGTGGGCCTGGAGATGAGCGGAAACGTGGCCGCCTTCTCGCAGATGCTCTCCACGATGTGCCACGGCGGGAAGATCGCGCTGCTCGGCATCATCGGGAAAAGCGCGCCCATCGACTGGGACCTCGTCGTCTTCAACATGCTCACCATCAAGGGCATCTACGGCCGCGAGATGTATGAGACGTGGTATAAGATGACCGCGATGATCCAGAGCGGCCTGGACGTGTCGGGCGTGATCACGCACCGCATCGCCGCCGAGGATTTCCGCGAGGGCTTCGAGCTGATGCGCTCGGGCCAGAGCGGCAAGATCGTGATGAAGTGGGCGGATTAGCCTCAACGCCGCGGGCACCGCGCTTCACCTTTTAACCCGTGCTCTTTCGCCTGCTTCCCCTGATAACGGCATTGGTGCTCGGCGGTGCTTGCTTGCGCGCCGAGGAAAAACCGCCGGCGAATTTCCTGCTCATCATCGCGCCCTACAAGAAGGACGGCATGTGGGTCTTCGATGACCCGCGCGTGGGATTACGCCAGGAGCCATTCGTCGCCGGGGCGGACCGGATCATGGACCTGCTCTCGACTGGCCTGCCTCACGCGGAGGAAGGCTTCACCTTGATTTTCTCCGCCCAATCTTTTCCTGGCTCGGAGGTGCGGTTCACCCGAGGACGCGCGGAGCGAGGGGGCTTTTGGTATTCGTGGCCGGAGAAAGGCGTCGAGGGCTGGCTCTGCCCCGCTCTGTTCAAGTATTTCCCCGCGGCCCCGCCGGAGATTCATGTGCAGGCGCGCGCGAAGGCAAAGCCTTGAGCGCGCCGCGAGGCTACCGCCGCGACCTCCGCCTCAGGCCTCGCGGCCTTCCAGCTCGCGGATGGCGTCGCGCAGCTTGGCGGCCTGCTCGAAGGCCTCCACGGCGACGGCTTGGTCGAGCTCCTGCTTGAGCTTCTCGATCTTCGTGAGCGGGCGCTTCTGCTGCACTTCCTCCAGCAGCTCGTCGAGCGCGGACACCTCGGCGCTCTCGGCGGCGGCTTCCTCGCGGCCGGTGCTCTTGAAGAAGTCCACGATGGCGTCGCGCCCCTTCTCGATGGCGCGGATGGCGGCGCCGTAGTTGTCGTTCTCCAGCTCCAGGCCGGCGCGGGCGCGCGTCTGCATCATCAGCACATACGGGCGGAACTGCTGGAAGGCCTGCCCCAGCTCCTCGCGCTCGCCGTGCTCGGCGACGAAGGAGAAGAGGTCGAGGTTGCGCTGCGTGTCGCGCACCACGCCGGCGAACTCCTTCATCTGGTAGAGCGCGAGGTAGCGGTGGTAATACTGGATGCCCTCCTGCTGCAGCTCGGCGCAGTCCTCGGCCGAGAGGGAAAACTCGTCGCCGCGGCCCTCCGCCTCGCGCGCCTTCTTCTGGTGCCAGGCGAAGAGCGACTCCGCGCCGCGCGGGCGCACGCCGTCGGGCCGGCCGCTCATCTCCATCTGGAGGATGCCGAGGTCGATGCGCAGTTGGATCTTGTCGCGCCCGTCGAGGCCGGAGACGCGCCGGACCTTGATCTGGCCCGGTTCGAAGGCCCAGCCGGAGAGGATGCCGTTGAGGTCGAGGCTCATGTCAACGGGCAATAAAAGCGCGCCGCGCCCGCGCGTCAAAGTTTCGGCGCGGCAGAGCCGTCGTCGTGAGCGTCAAAGCAGCTCGGCGATCTGCACGGCGTTGAGCGCGGCGCCCTTGAGGAGCTGGTCGCCGCACACCCACAGCGCGAGGCCGTTTTCCAGCGCGAGGTCGCGGCGCAGGCGGCCCACCTCGCAGTCGTCCTGGCCGGCGCACCGGAGCGGCATCGGGTAGGCGTTGCGCGCGGGGTCGTCGTTGATCCGCAGGCCGGGGAATTTGGCGAGGACGTCGCGCGCCTCGGCGAGGTCCGGCTCGCGCTCGAACTCCGCGCTCAGCGCCACCGCGTGGGCGCGAAACACCGGCACCCGCACGCAGGTCATCGAGGCGCGCAGGCCGGGATGGCCGAGGATCTTGCGCCCCTCGTGGAGGAACTTCATTTCCTCGCGCGTGTAGCCATTCTCGCCGAACACGTCCACGTGCGGCAGCACGTTGAAGGCGATCTGGTGCGGATACACCTCGGCCGTCGCGGGGCGGCCGGCGGCGAGGTCGGAAACCTGCCGGCGCAGCTCCTCGATCGCCTTCGCCCCGGTGCCGGACACGGCTTGGTAGCTCGACGCGAACACGCGCTTCAGCCCAAACGCGCGGTGCAGGGGCGCGAGCGCCATGAGCGCCACCGCGGTGGTGCAATTCGGATTGGCGAGGATGCCCTGGTGATCCTTCGCGGCGGCGGCATTGATCTCCGGGATCACCAGCGGCACGCCCGGCTCCAGGCGGAACGCGGACGAGTTGTCCACGACCACGGCGCCATCCGCGACGGCCCGGGGCGCCCACTCCTTCGCCGTTCCGCCGCCGGCGGAAAAGATGGCGAGGTCCATGCCGCGGAAGGAATCCGCGCCCAATGGCTCCACGGAAATCTCCTCGCCGGCGAAGCGCAGGCGCTTGCCCGCCGAGCGCGGCGAGGCGAGCAGCCGGAGCGAGGCGACGGGAAAGGCGCGGCGCGCGAGCACGTCGAGCAACTCCTGCCCGACCGCGCCCGTGGCGCCGACGATGGCGACGTGGCGAGGGTTCATGAAGAAAGGGCCGCGACGGTAGCGCGTTCCGCTTCCAGGCCAAGGGCGGACGCACCCGCGCCCTGGCCCCGCCGGTCACGGCGCGGCCCGAAACCGTCCTCGGGAGGCTTTTGGAGGCTCTCGCGAGAATCCACCGCGTCCTGCGCAGGACCAAATGCGCCCTGCGCAGGATGGGTCCTGGTCCTGCGCAGGACGGTTTTAGTCCTGCGCAGGATCAAAACCGTCTTGCGCAGAGTCTCTCCCAAGTCTTCGCAGGACCCCTTGGGGTCCTGCGCAGGATGAAATTGGTCCTGCGCAGGACCTCGCGAAGCCTGCGCAGGACGAATTTGGTCCTGCGCAGGATCAAAACCGTCCTGCGCAGGACCAGGGCAAGCCTTCGCCGAAGGCCACCGGGCAGCCGGATCGGCTCCCCTCCCCTGGAGACGCCCGCCCCCCGGCTTGCGAGCGCCAAGCTTACTCTCCCGTGATCTCCAGATACAACGCCGAGAGCGGCGGCACGGCGGGGAGCTTGAGGCCGGATTCGGGCAGTTCGGCGGGCGTGGCCTTTGCCGCCAAGCTGTCCGTCTCCGCCAAGCGGTCGCGGAAGATCAGCGGGCGCTTCGTGGCGTCGCGGGGCACGGCGAGGAAATCCAGCGCGGCGGCCGGCAGGCGCACCTGCACGTCGCGGAAGGTCTCGGAGCGGTGGAGGTTTGCCACCACGAGGAACTTCTGGCCGCTCGCGCGGTCGTGGCGCAAGAACGCGGACATCCAGTGGCCGCTCGCGCCCTCCCCGGGCAGGCGGCCGAAGGCGCGGCTCTGGTTGTTCGCGCCGTTGAGGAGGAAGAGGTTGCCGTCGCGGAAGGCGGGCTCGCCGGCGAGACGCGCGAGGCGTGCGTAAAAGGCGCGCAGGCTCCTTTGCTGGTCGGACAGTTTTCCGCCGTCGAAGGCCCCGCCGTTCGTCCATTTGTTGAACTCGGGCATCGACCAGTAGTCGAAGATCGTGGTGCGCGCGTCATCGCCGCCGAAGCCTTCCGCGCCGGCCGCGGGCTCGCCGACTTCCTGGCCGGAATACAGCATCGCCGGGCCGCGCGTCATGCCCCACAGGATCGCGCTCACGGGGCGGCCCACGTCCATGCCCACGGCGGCCCACTCGCGCGGCGAGGCGAGGCGCACCTCGTCGTGGTTCTCGGCGTAGCGCAGCGAGTTCTCGGCGATGAAGGGCTCGCCCAGCTCGCGGTCGAGGTCGTTGGCCCACGCGCCCTGCTCGTAGATGCGCTTGAGCACCTTGTAGGACGGATCGTCATACACCGCGTCGAAGCCGGCGTTGAGCAGGTTGAACATCACGTTGCCCCGGCCACCCGCGAGGGCTTCCAGCAGCGGGTCGCCGCCGGGGACCTTGGCGGGATCATTGTCGTAGGCCTCGGCGGCGAAGAATACCTCGGGCTGCCGTGTCCGGGCGCGCGCGATGGCCCAGTGCCAGAACTCCGGCGGGATCATGTGCGCCATGTCGCAGCGGAAGCCGTCCACGCCCAGCGTCTGCCAGTGCGCGAGCACGGCGTCCATCTTCTTCCAGGTGTCGGGCACGGGTGCGCCCGGCTGCGCGCCGCGCGGGAACTCGTGGCGCCCGTCGCGCGCGTTGGTGAAGTCGAAGCCGTAGTTCAGCTTCACGGTCTCATACCAGGTGTTGATGTCCGGCGCCCAGGTGACGGCGTTGTTGCCGGTGACCTTGCCATGGTCCATCTCGCCCTTGAAGAATCCGTCGCAGAGGACGCCGGGCACTTGGCACGTCGGCGAGAGCGCCACCTTGCGCGCCGGGTCCCACGTCGGCAGGCGCAGCGGCGGGCCGCCGCCGGGGTGGCCGGGCTGGAGGTAGTAGAAGTTGTTCTGCGGGTCGAAGAACTTCGCGCGGTCGTCGCCCTTGCCGCCCTGGCCGCGCGCGCCGAAATCGTGCTCGGGCTTCACGTCGCTCGCGTAGGAGCGCGCGACGTGGTTCGGCACGAAATCAATGATGACCCGCAGCCCCGCCGCCCGCGCGCGGCGCACGCAGGCTTGGAACTCGTCCAGTCGCTTGGCGGGCTCGTCGGCGTAGTCGGGGCACACGTCGAAGTAGTCCTTGATGGCGTAGGGCGAGCCGGCGAGGCCCTTGAGCAGGTCGGCGTCGTCCGCCGGCGCGCCGATGTCGGCGTAGTCCGTGGCCGTGGCCTGCTGGAGCACGCCGGTGAGCCACAGGTGCGTGAAGCCCATCGCCTTGATCTCGCCGAGGGACTTCTCGGTGAAGGCGGAGAACTTGCCGACGCCGTTCTCCTTGATCGTGCCGTTGGGCTTGCGCGTCTCGTTCGCGTTGCCGAAGACCCGCGGCAGGCACTGGTAGATGCGCACCCGCTCGCCGCGGCCGGCGGAAAGGCGGCCGGTCGGCTTCGGGGCGTCGGCGCTGGCGAGGTTGATCGCGAGATAGTGCGGCACGTAAACGTCGCCCTGGCCGGTGCGCGCGGCGGGATCGGTGGACGCGGAAAGCGAGCCCCAGCCGCCGTTCTCGCGCAGGTCCTTCGCCCACGCCGTCACGCCGATGGCGGCCGATTTCCCGAGCGCGCTTCGGGCGATGCGCAGCCGCGTCGTGCCGCCCTCGCGCGCCGCGCCGAGATCACTCTCCGGCGGAGCAGCGCGATCACTCCACATCGTGCCGCGCCACGCGCGGGCGAAGCGCTCCCACCGCCCTCCCGCGGCGGGACGCGCGGCATAGATGCGCTGCGCCTTCATCGCCAGGAAGAGCGTCGAGCCTTCCCCGCCCGCCGCGAAGGGCACCACCGCCGAGCCGGTGTGATCGCCGGTGGAATCCACCGCCGCGAAGACGGCGTGCTCGGCCGGCCCCTGGAATTCCACGATGAGGTGCTCCGGCGTCCATGAGACGCGGAACTCGGGGGTCACAGCGAAGGCGGGCGCGGTCATGGCAAGCAGGAGGGCAAGGCGGCGGAGGGAGAACATCAAGCGCCGAGACAACCGGTCCGGCGCCCTCCTGGCAAGCTTGGCGTGACACCATGCGCATTCCCCAGATGCGCGGACTCACGCGGCGGCTACGGTCCCGACCCCCGCCAAAATGAACGAACGCCTCGCGCCGCTGGCTGCCAAGCTCGTCGCCTCCTACCGCGAGGCCGGCGCGGTGAATCTCGCCGAGTCCGCCTCGCTGCCCTCAAAGGCCGCCGTGGCCGAGCTCTGCGGTGACCTCCTGCGCCTGCTCTTCCCCGGCTTCCACGATGCTGCGCCGGTGCGCGCCGACCGCTTGGAGGTGATCACCGCCGCGCGCCTCACGAGCGTGGCCGAGCGCCTCCAGGCCGAGCTGTGCAAGGCGTTGCGCACGCGCTCCGGCGAGCGCTGCCCGGAAAAGATGGCGGGGGAATTGACCGACCGTTTCTTCGAGGCGCTGCCCGGGGTGCGCGCGCTGCTCGTGGAGGACGTGCAGGCGGCCTTCGAGGGGGATCCCGCCGCGAGCGGCGCCGACGAGGTGATCGTGGCTTACCCTTTTATCGAGGCCATCGCGGTGCACCGCTGCGCGCACGTCCTCTACGGCTTCGGCGTGCCGATCCTGCCGCGCGTGATGAACGAGTGGGCGCACGCGCGCACCGGCATCGACATCCACCCGGGCGCCCGGATCGGCTCCTCGTTCTTCATCGACCACGGCACCGGCGTGGTGATCGGCGAGACCAGCGTGATCGGCGCGCACGTGAAGTTTTACCAGGGCGTCGCGCTGACGGCGCGCTCGCTGGCCGGCGGCCAGGCGCTGCGCGGCCAGCGGCGGCATCCCACGGTGGAGGACCGCGTGACAATCTACGCTGGTGCCACCATCATGGGGGGCGACACCGTGATCGGTGCAGGTTCCACCATCGGCGCCAACGTGTTCTTGACCAAGAGCGTGCCTCCGCACTCGCTCGTCACCTATGAGGAAACCCAGCTCCGCATCCTCCCCAAGCGTGCGCGCCGCCCTGCGCCTTTGGGCGACGCAGCTCCTGCTGCCGTTCCTGCCGGCGGCGGAAGGAGCGACGGCGCGGCCCACGCCAGCGCCGCCGTCGCGAGGGGATGAGCCACCGCCCCAGCGCCGCGGCCCGGTGCCGCCGCCAAGCCCTGCGCCTGCCGTGGGCGCCGTGGCCTTGCCCGCGGGTCGCGATTCGATGCTGGAGAACGACGCGCGCCACCTCCTGCGCCGGCTGGGTGACTGTGACACGCTCGCATTGCGCGTGGAAGTCCACTGGAACTCCCGCCTGCGCTCCACCGCCGGCCGCGCGTGGCAGGGCCGCGGGCGGGTGGAATTGAACCCGCGCCTGCAGCTCTGCGGCGAGGAGGAGATCTCGCGCACGCTGCGGCATGAGCTGGCGCACCTCGTGGCGCACCAGCGCGCGGCGCGGCCCGCCGGCCGGCGGCGGATCGACCCCCACGGCCGCGAGTGGCGCCGTGCCTGCGCCGATCTGGGCATTCCCGGTGAGGCGCGCACGCACCGTCTGGAAGCGCTTCAGTCGCGCCGGCTCGCGCGGCGCCATGTCTATGTGTGCCCGGTGTGCGGCCTGGAGTATCCCCGCGCCCGCCCGTTGCGCCGCCCGCTGGCCTGCGGCGCGTGCTGCAACCGTCACGCGCGCGGCCGCTTTGACGCGCGCTTCCGCCTGCGGCCCCGCTGATGCCTCGCCTCACCGTCCTTCTTTTTCTCGCCGCCGTGGCGCTGTTGCGCTTGCTGCTGGCGGGCCAGTGGGAACTCTCGCCGGACGAGGCCTACTACCAGATGTGGAGCGAGCGGCTCGACTGGTCGTATTATTCCAAGGGTCCCGGCATCGCGTGGACCATGCGCGCGGCCACCGAGCTGGCCGGCGTGTCCGAGCTGGGCGTGCGCTGGCCAGCGCCGGTGCTCGGCTTCCTGTCTGCGTGGATCCTTTCCAGCCTGGCGCGCCGATGCTACGGGGAATCGGCGGCGCTGTGGGCGGCGGTGCTCGCTTCGGTGATCCCCATCTTCAACGTGGGCGGCGTCCTGCTCACCATCGATCCGCTCTCGATCTTCTTTTGGACCGCCGCGCTCGCGTGCTTGTGGCGCGCGCTGGAGAAGTCGCCGCGCTTCTCGCTGTGGTGGCCGCTGGGCGGCTTGATGATCGCGCTGGGATTCCTCTGCAAATACACCAACGCCTTCCAGCTTCTCTCGCTCCTGCTGCTCCTGCTGTGGCACCCGAGCTGGCGGCGCGAGTTGCGCGGGGCGGGCTGGTGGTCGTGCGTGCTCGTCTCGCTGCTGGGCTTGGTGCCGCCGGTGATTTGGAACGCCGAGCACGAGTGGATTACGGTCACGCACCTGATCGAGCGCGGCGGCTTCGACCAGCCGGGGAAGCCGGCCGCGATCCTCGAGTTCCTCGGCGCGCAGCTCGGCGTGTATTCGCCGCTGGTGTGGATCGGCCTCGTCGTTTTCGGCGTCCTCTGGGGTCTGCGCGAGACGCGCCGCAGCGGCCGGGCGGGCGGGGCGACACTCGCCCCGCGCCCGGAGATCGCGCGCTTCCTCCTCGCCTTCGCGGTGCCGCTCCTGCTGTTCTACACGGTGCTGGCCTTGCGCCGGCCGGGCGAGCCGAACTGGACCGCGCCCGCCTTCCCCTCGTTGCTGGTGCTCGGCGCGGGACTTTGGACGGAGCGCGCGGCGCGCTCGCGCGGGTTGCGCATCTTCGCCGCGGCCGGCCTCGCGCTCGCGGTCGTGATGTCGGCGCTCGTGCTCGACACCGACCTCGCCCGCCGGCTCGGCTTCAACGTGCCCTACAAAAAGGACCCCTCCGGCCGCCTGCGCGGCTGGCGCGCCACGGCCGAGGCGGTGCACGCCTTTCGCCGGCAGTGGGAGCGCGAGCGCGGCGAGAAGGTGTTCCTCATCGCCGACAAGTATCAGATGTGCGCCGAGCTGAACTTTTATCTCCCGGAGCGCCGCATCGAGTGGTCCGGCCACCCGCCCGTCTATATGCCCGAGGCGCAGGAGATCCAGAATCAGTTCGCGTTCTGGGGCCGCTACGAGGAGCTGACCGAGCCCGACGCCGCCAAGGCTCCCGCGCGCACTCCCGGCGCGCCGGCCAACGAGCAGCCCGAGGGCCTGGGCGAGAGCCGCTTCGCGGGTCGCAGCGCCCTGTTCATCACCGACAACCCCGCGTGGCCCGCGCCACCTACCTCGCTGGAGCGAGGCTTCGAGGAGTGGAAATGCGTGGCGCGTTTCAATATTTCCCGCCGCGGCCAGCCCCTGCGCACGATCACGATCTTTTCGCTCAACGGCTACCGCGGCGCGGACCTGTGAGGCGCGCGCATTCCCAGTTGCGCGGGCAAGGCCCGGGTTCTTGCCTTCGCTCAACTCCTGGCAGGCCGGTCAGGAGAGCAGGCCGCACCAAAGCCAAACCATCCGGCACCGGGGCAGGAAGACCCGGCGCCGAAGGGGAAAGGCGCGGGCGTCGGACCCCATGGCATCCGGCGCCGGGCCACGTTCGGGTCGCCGCTCACGCGGCTGCAAAGCGGCACGTTCGATTATGCGTCAGCATCACGGTGCCTTCGCCGTCCGCCCTAGCGCGTGGTCATCCAGCTTGAGGATCAGCGCGTCCAAAACGCTGTTCACGCCCTCCCGGACTTTCTTTTCCTTCGAGAGTTCCTGCGCCTCGCGCAGCAGCGCCTGCTTGAGGTCGTGGAGTTTCTCCTTGATGAAAGCCTCCTCGTCGCCCACGGGCCGACCATCGTTCAGCGCGGGAAAAAGATTGGTCCCGACCCAGAGACGCCACTGGTCCTCGCCGGCGAAGTAGCAGAGCAGCGCGCCCCGTTCGGCACCGAGTTCCTTGGCCAGCTCCGACATCTTGGTTTCCGTTGCCTTCCGGTCCGCGCCGAACAGGCGCGCCACGATCCGGGTGCGACGCCACTTCTCGTAGTTGGCCAGCTTGAAGTTGAAGTTCTTCACCCGCATGGCCTCCATCATGCCCGTGCCGTCCACGAGGTAGCCATCGGGCGGCGGCGCCACGCGCGGCAGCAGCGCGAGGCGCTTTTGAAAGATCTCGAACCCCGCCACATTTGGCTCGAACTTCTCCGCCTCCGTCCCGATGCGCCGAATGCGCACGCGCTCGATTTTGTCCCCCTGCGCGACGCGGTCCACCACGTCCTGCCCGGCCACCACGCGGCCGAAGACACTGTGGAGGTAATCGAGCCGCCGCGCGGCCCGGTGCGTGATGAAGAACTGTGAGCCGTTGGTGTCAGGCCCGTCGTTGGCCATCGAGAGGATGCCGGGACCGTCGTGGCGGAGCAGCGGATGGAACTCGTCGCGGAACGACCAGCCCGGACCGCCCTCGCCATCGCCCTTCGGGTCGCCGCCCTGGATCACGAAGTTCGGCACCACGCGGTGCCAAGTCAGGCCATCGAAGAACGGCTCGCCCTCCTTGCGGAAGGCGTTCGGCATTCGGCCCTCGGCCAACGCCACGAACGCGGTCACCGTGAGCGGTGCCTCGCGGTAGAACAACTCCGCCGTGATGCGGCCCTTGGACGTGTCGATGTCCGCGTAAAGCCCCGGCGGGGTTTCCGCGCGAAGAAGCGAAAGGAAAGCGAGCGCGAGGAGCGGGAGGAAGCGGCGCATACTGGCAGGCAGGGACCGAGAGGAGGAAAGATGGAGAGCCGAGCGAAGCGAGGCAGCCAGGGTGTGCGGGGCAATGGCAGGGGACGCAAGGTGTAATCCGCCGCGCTAAACGGGTGGCGGCGTTCGCTCGGCAACCATCCACCACGAGGTCAGCGCAGTGACTCAGTCGATGACTTACCGCCATCCTCCATCTTCCATTCTCTCGGTTCCGCTTCTCGATCCTTCCGCTTCCGGCGAAAGATCCGCCGCGCCTCCTTCATCCCGACGCCCTCGATGAAGTGCGCCGTCGCCGCGCGGCCCAGCGCCCACGTGCCGCCGGCGGCCACGAGGCCGGAGATCGCATTCCCCCAGCCGGGGAAAAACTTCACCAAGGCGCGCGAGACCTCGCGGAAAACGAGGCCTGCGCCAAACTGCAGGCCCAGCGCGCCGAAGAAGCGGCCGGCCGTGCGCACGTTGGCCTCGCCGCCGGAGACGTAGATCACGCCCACGATCATCATCACCTGGAGCGCGAGGAGAATGGGCATGTCAGCCAGCGGGATCGGCTGCGCGCCGATGGCCCCGCCGGCGGCGGCCACGCTCTTGATGAGCTTGTTGGCGATCTCCTTCTGCGCCACGCGCGCGCCGGAAAGGCGCGCCATGTCGAGCTTGGCCTCGTTGGGCAGCTCGGCCACGAGCGTGTTGGCGAGGGCGTCGAGTCCGGCGCGGTGGTCGCTGCCATCGTCCGGCGTGCCATCCGGCCGGAAGCGCACCGCGGTGGCCACGGCCAGCGCGCTCGTGGCGGGGCCGCCCAAGTCCGTGCGATCCCCGAAGGCCGCGGCCAGGCGCAGCCGCGCGGCATCAAGCTCGCCGGGCGAGGGCTCGTCGAGCGGACCGGCCACCGTGACGGGGACGACGGGCGGGCGCACGTCATGGCGATCACGGGTGAATTGAAGAAGCGTTTGAAGGGGATCGAGCGACGGCCCTGCGCCGCTTCCGGCCGAGGGCTGGAGCCAGAGCACGAGGTCGGGCGCCTCGGCGGAGAGGGCCACCCGGGCCGCGTCGGGCAGCGGGATGTTCGCGGCGGCAGGCCGCGCGTCGAGCACGCGGATGGAGCCGCGGCCCGGGCGCGAGACTTCCTGCCAGCCCCGTCCGCCGCCCGCGGCGTCGGACGGCAGCGGACCATTGAACAAGGCCGAGAAGAGCGCCGCCGCGTCCGCCCCCGGGTCGCCCGCCAGCGCGATTCGCGGCGGCCGCTGCTGGAGAAACAGCTCCTTCATCGGCGTCAGCTCGCGCCGGATGGGCTTCTGGAGGCCCTCGGGCAGCTTGTCGATCAATCGCTCAAGCTTCTCGAACTGGTGCAGGAAGGGACGCAGGCTCATGGAGAGATAAAGGGGCGGGAAGATTCAAGCTACAGGCTGCAAAGACGGGGCAGAAGCACGCAAGGACCAAAGCCTAAGAAGGCCATCGGCCGGCGAGTCTTTCGACCATTTTGGCCTTCGGGCGCTTTCTTGAAGCTTGAAGCTTGGAGCTTTCCGCCTTCAAACCATCGCGTGAGAGTCAGCCTCCGCGCCCTTGCGCCAAAGCTTTCCTGAGCAAATCCACATGCTCATCGGGCTTCACGCGGCGCAGCACCGCGCGGAGCCGACCATCCGGGCCGATCACGAAGGTGGAGCGCTCGGCCCCCATGAAGGTCTTGCCGGCCATCGTCTTCTCCACCCACACGCCGTAGCCGGCGACCATCCGCTTGTCCGTGTCCGCGAGCAGCGGGAAAGGCAGCGAGTGCTTGGCAATGAAGGCGCGGTGGCTCGCGTCGTCGTCCACGCTCACGCCGAAGACCTTGGCCATGCGGCTGACCTCGCCCCAGGCATCGCGCAGCCCGCACGCCTGCGTGGTGCAGCCCGGCGTGTCGTCGCGCGGGTAGAAATAGAGCACCACGTTCTCCCCCTTGAGATCGTCGAGCGACACGCGCCGGCCGGCGTCGGGGTATTCTCCGCCTACCGCGATGGCGGAGAACGGTGGGGCCGGGTCGCCCGGCGCGAGGGAAGAAGGATCAGGCATGGAGGCGAATCTTCCCTTGTCCCCACACGGCACAAGGCGAGCCTCCGGCGCGTGACGCTGCTTGGTCGGTCCTCGACCCGACGCGGAAATCGTGACGAGAAAATGCTTGCTTCCCCACGGAGGTCTCGCAAAAATCGCTCCAACGCTTTGATGAAGCACCCCACGACTGATTCCACCGGGCGCCGGTGAACCATGCCGCGCTTCCCGGTGTCGCCCCAAAAAGAAGGAGAGCTGCTCCGCCGGATGGCGGCGCTGCGGGTGGGGGAATCGCAGTTCGAGGAGGCCTATTTCCGCGCCGGCGGCGGGATGAACGGCGTGCACTTGGTCCACCGCCCCACCGGCGTGCGCGTGCGCTGCGGCCGCGAGCGAAGCCAATCGCTCAACCGCTTCTGCGCCCGCCGCCTGCTGGTCGAGGAACTGGAGGCGCGCGCCCACGGCCAAACCCGCCACGAGGCCAAGGCCGAGAAGCTGCGCGAGGAGAAGCTCCGCCGCGCCCGCGCCCACCACGCGCGCCACCCCTCGCCGGCGCGCGCCGCGTTCCCCGCGCTCGATGGCCCCGAGCCCGGCGCGACCACGCCCGATCTGACCCGCTGGATCGCGGCGATGGACGCGTGGCTGCCGCGCCGGGCTC
>CALMOL010000350.1:19481-19787 GCA_937871685.1 uncultured Verrucomicrobiota bacterium | reverse complement strand
GAGCTGAGCGCGGGAGGGGTGGGGGAATTCGCCGGGCCGTTCCCGCCGGACACGGTCTTTCATGCGGCGCGCTCCGGCGCGTGGGACGCGGTGCTTTGCATGTATCACGACCAAGGATTGATCCCGCTGAAGACGGTCGCGTTCGACGAGGGGGTGAACGTCACGCTCGGCCTCCCGATCATCCGCACCTCACCCGACCACGGCACCGCCTTCGACATCGCCGGACGCGGGTTGGCGCGCCCCGATTCTTTCCTTGCCGCTGCCCGCCTCGCCATCCACGACGAGAACGGAGCTGCGGCCTCCTCG
>CALMOL010000350.1:0-19471 GCA_937871685.1 uncultured Verrucomicrobiota bacterium | reverse complement strand
GCGCGGAAGAGGAGGGACTGAGAGGATGGAAGATGGAGGATGGCGAAAGCTGTGTCTCGCAATGAGAGCGGCTTAGACGCGAGAAAACGCGCCTGCCATCATCCATCTTCCATCCTCTCGGTTTCCTCTTCCCGTGTCGCTTGCCAAATACCGCACCGTGCTCGCCCTCGCGGTGCAGAATACGCTCGTCTATCGCTGGAACTTCCTGTTCCGGTGCTTCTTCGGCCTCATCCCGCTGGCTGGGTCACTCTACCTGTGGGGCGCGGTGTTCGACGCGCGCGGCGGGGCGGCGGCCAACGGCTTCGACTACTCGGCGATGGTCAACTATCTCCTGTGCATTCTTGCGCTGGAGAACCTCACCGTTCCCGCGGAAGACGAGTGGCAGATCGCCGCCGACATCCGCGACGGGCGCATCTCGTCGTTCCTGATCCGGCCGATTGACTACCTCGGCTACCGCTTCGCGAACTACGCCGGCACGCGGGTCGTCTTCACCCTCGTCACGATGTGGCCCGTGGCGTTGATGTTCTGGCTGCTGCGCGCGCACCTCGCGCCGCCGCCGGATGCACTCACATGGCTTTGGACCGCGATCGCCACGGTGCAGGCGGGCGTGCTGCAATTCCTCATCTCCTACGCGCTGGCGTTGTCGGCGTTCTGGTTGCTGGAGATTTCCACGATCGTCTTCATCTTCTATTCCTTCGAATATTTCCTGAGCGGCCGGCTGTTCCCGCTGGAGCTGATGCCGCCTTGGTTCCAGGAGATCGCGCGATGGCTGCCGTTCACGTATGAGGCCTGGTTTCCGGTGGCCGTGTGGACCGGGCGAGTGCAGGGGGCGGCGGTCGCGCAGGGCCTGGTGATCCAGGCGGCGTGGGTCATTGTCGCCTTCCTCGGCGCACGTTTGATGTGGTCCGCCGGCTTGCGCCGCTATCAGGCGGTGGGCGGGTGACGGGACAAATGGGACGAATGCGACGGATACGACGAATGCGACCCCGATCCCCGATCTGACCCTTCGCTCCCTGCCATCCTCCATCCTCTCGGTCCTTCCTCAGCCATGTCCGCTCTCCGCCGTCATCTCGCCGTCTATCGGATGTTCCTGCGCAATTCGGTCATCCGGGACATGAGCTTCAAGGCAAACTTTCTTCTGTGGTTCCTCACTGATTCGCTCTGGTTTGTGGGGCAGCTCCTGTTCGTCGAGGTGATGTTCGCGCACACGGAGTCGATCGTGGGCTGGGGGAAGTGGGAGGTGGTGCTGCTCATCGGCGCGCACCAGATGATCTCGCAGCTCTTCCAGATGCTGTTCTACGTGAACCTGACCGCTTTCCCCGAGTTGGTGCGCACCGGTCGGCTCGACCTCCTGCTGCTGCTGCCGGTGGACGCGCAGTTCTCGGTGTCCGTGCAGCGCTTCTCGCTGGACTGCGTGGTGAACACGCTCGTGGGCGCGGTCATCGTGGCGTTCTCGCTGGCCAAGCTCGGCATCCTGCCGGGACCGATGTCATGGGCGCTTTTCAGCGTGGCAACGATCCTGGGCGTGGCCATCCACTACGGCGTGATGTTCCTGCTGGCGTGCCTGTGCTTTTGGATCGTTCGCGCGCAGGGCATTGTGTTCGGCTACTACTCGCTGGTGTCGCTCTCACGCTACCCGGAGGCGGTGTATCGCGGCGTGTTTCGCTTCGTGTTCCTGTGGGTGCTGCCGGTGATTCTCGTGGCGAACGTGCCGGCGCGCATCCTCGCCCATCCCGAGGAATCCCACGTCGCCGGCCTCGCGCAGCTGGCGCTGGCGGCGCTCATCGCGCTGGCCGGGTCGCGCCTCGTGTGGCTGGCCGGCCTGCGGCGCTACGGCAGCGCGAGCAGCTGAGGCCGGACCCATCCGCCGGGGCTGGCGCGCGCGTTTGCGTCTCCGGGCTTTTCCCGTGCCGCGCCCCGCGCGACAGCACCCCGCTTGCGCCTTGCGCGCCCTGGGAAGCCTGCCTATAGGTCCGCCCTCTTTTTTCCGGCCCTCCCCCGTTTTCACCATGCCGACCTCGAAATCCAAGCCTGCCGCCAAGGCCAAGCCCACGCTCGCCGCGAAGCCCAAGTCCGCCCCGGTCAAGAAGCTCGCCGCCAAGGCGAAGCCGGCGGCCAAGCCCGCGGCCGCCGCGAAGCCCGCCCCGGCAAAGCAGCCGGCCGCCAAGGTCGCCGCCGCCAAGCCCGCGCCGCCGGCCAAGAGGCGCGACCGCACTCATGTCGCCACCGTGGAGGAAGTCGTCATCGGCCAAGCCCGCAACGGCGGCGACGACTCCAAGCTCACGCCGTTCCTGCGCAAGCAGCGGGAGAAGCTTCTTGCCCTCCAGGACTCGATGCTCGATTCCATGCACGGCATCGCCCAGGACAACCTCCGCTCCCGCGCCGACGGTCCCGAAGCCTCGGCCTTTGGAATGCACCAGGGCGACGCCGGCTCGGACGCCTACGACCGCGACTTCGCCCTCTCGCTCCTCTCGCAGGAGCAGGACGCGCTCTACGAGATCCAGGAAGCCATCAAGCGCATCGACCAGGGCACCTATGGCGTGTGCGAGATGTCCAGCAAGCACATCCCCCACGGGCGCCTGGAGGCCATCCCGTTCACCCGCTTCACGGTGGAGTGCCAGGCCGAGCTGGAGCGCCAGCGCCGCACCCAGCGCGTGCGTCCGGAGGTCAAGTCTCTCTTCGGCCTCACGGACGACGAGCCGGGCGACGGCGAGGAAGAGGAAACTCCGCCGGTTGACAGGAGGGAGCGAGAGCAGGAATAGTCCCGCCCGCTTTTTTCGTCCGTCCCCAACCCGACTACTCCTTCCATGGCCCGCGACATCATCATCCTCGAGTGCACCGAAGCCAAGGCCGAGGGCAAGCCCGCCTCGCGCTACGCCACCACGCGTAACAAGAAGAGCATCCGCACCCCCGGCCGGCTCGAGAAGAAGAAATACAACCCGAACCTGCGCCGCCGCACGCTTCATCGCGAGACGAAGTGAACTCTGCAGCCTGATTTCTCGCCGCCTTTTTCCGCTTTCCATGTCCCAGCCCAAGACTCCGCAGCGCCGCGCCCGCCTCCGCCGCCACAACCGGCCGATGCCCCGCCGTCGCCTCGACATCAACGTGGACGCCGTCCACTACCGCAACCCGGAGCTTCTCCAGAAGTTCGTTTCCGACAGCGGCAAGATCCTCCCGCGCCGCACCACCGGCGTCACCGCGCGCATCCACCGGCTCGTCACCAACGCCATCAAGCAGGCGCGCCCCGCCCTGCTTATTAAGTGACCCGCGGGGCCGCGGCCGCGTCACTCTCCTTTTCGCCGTGCCCTCCCCGGCTACGGTGCTCGGCGTCGGGCCGAAGTTTGCCCCGCAAACTTCGGCCTTCGTCTTTCCCCCCAAATCCGTCGCCATGCCGACCTCCGCCGCGTCCGACCTCATGCTCAAGGACACGCAGAACGAGCCTGATCACCGCCGCATCGCGATCGACAAGGTCGGCATCAAGGGTTTGCGTTTCCCGGTCCGCATCCGCGACAAGGACGGCGGGGTCCTCCAACCCACCGTGGCCACGGTGGCGCTCACGGTGGACCTGCCGCACCACTACAAGGGCACGCACATGTCGCGCTTCGTCGAGGTGCTGCACTCGCACGGCCCCGTGCTCCAGGTGGACCAGATGCACTCGATCCTCGATCGGATGCTTGAGCGTCTTCACGCCGAGAAGGCGCACGTGGACTTTGAGTTCCCGTTTTTCCTCGAAAAGGCCGCGCCGGTGACCGGGGCGAAGTCGCTCCTCGACTATGGCGTGCGCCTGGAAGCTTGCGCGTCCAAGGGCGGCAAGTTCGACCTCGTGGTCACCGTCCGTGTGCCCGTGACCACGCTCTGCCCCTGCTCCAAGGCCATCTCCAAGCACGGCGCGCACAACCAGCGCGGCGAGGTGACCTTCGCGGTGCGCTTCCGGCGCTCGATCTGGGTCGAGGATCTCATTCGCCTCGTCGAGACGTGCGCCTCCTCCGAGCTCTACGCGCTGCTCAAGCGGCCCGACGAGAAGGCCGTCACCGAGCGCGCCTACGAGAACCCCGTGTTCGTCGAGGACCTCGTGCGCGCCGTGGCCGAGAAGGCCGACGCGCATCCCGACATCAAGTGGTATCGCGTGGAGGCCGAGAACTTCGAGTCCATTCACAACCACAACGCCTTCGCGCAGATCGAGCGGAAGAAGTAGGCCGGGAAAGTTTTGCCGCAGCGGCGCAGGGAACGCAGAGGCAGATCTTGGTTGCTGCCGCTCTCGACTCCTTCCGGGCAAGCCGCGTCCTCGATTTCCCTCTCTCTGCGCCTCTGCGGCAAAATTCTCCGTTCAGTAGATAGCCTTCTCGCGCGTTTCGCCGCGGCCGAGGAACTCGGGATTTTCTGACAGCCAATACATCCCGCGGCGATACCAGCCGGCCGGGCTGGGCCGCATCGGGTCGAACCACTGCGCGGCGCGCCAGTAAACGACGACGCGCGACCCCAGCCGGCCGAGCGCCGCGACCGTCATCATGCCTGCCAGCCAACCGAGCACCGAGGAGCGCGTCCATTCCAGCCGGGCCGGATGCGCGAGCGCCGCGGCGCCGGACGCCAAGGCCAAGCCGGTCAGCATGGCCTGCGCGCGCAGCAGGCGCGGACCGTGCATCGCCCAGTAGAATTGCTCCGGCGGCGTCGGCATCCTCGGTCCGCCGAGCCGATCCGATTCGAGGAAATATCGCCGCAGCACGCGCGGGAAATCTTCCGCCGCCCACAATGGCGCGAGCACGGCCACCGCGCAGAGCGTGGGAAACGCCGGCAGGGCCGATAGCCATTCCCACGACGCCACCACCAGCCAGCCGAGCAGGCCCAGGACGAATAGCAGCTCAAACATGGCGCCCGCAGCGTCCCACCGTCATCGGCCCATCGCAAGCCGGTGACTCTCCATCCGCCGATTTTCCAGGCGTGCCGCGCCGCCCGCTCCACCTTCCGGCCCGCCCGCCGCATTTCCTCGTGTCCCTTCCACCCGTGTCTTCGACTTGGCGACGCCTCGCGCGCTCGCCCTGGGTCGCCATCGTCATGTGCGAGGTTCTCGTCACCGCGGCCGAGATTTTCCTCAAGCTCGCCGCGCGCGAGACCGCCTCGACGCCGCCCGCCGTGGCCGCCCTCTCGTGGCTGGGCCTCAACGCGCTGTGGAACCACTGGACCTGGGCGGCCGTGCCGTGCATGATCGCGTCGTTCGCGGCGTGGATCCGGGCGGTGTCGCTGGTGCCGCTGAATGTCGCCTCGCTGCTTTCCAACGTCGTCCACATCTTCGTGCCGGTGTCGTGCCTGCTCTTCCTTGGCGAGCACATCTCGCCGCAGCGTTGGATCGGCATCGCGCTGGTCTGCGTCGGCCTCGCGCTCGTCAAGCCGCCCGCGGTTCTCGAGGAGAAAGCCAAGCCCGCGGCGGGAGGCGCGGCTTGAACCCTTCCCATGCTTGGCATCTTCTTCCTGCTTCTCATGCATGCCTGCAACGCGGTGGGGCAGTTGCTCATGAAGACCGCCGTCAGCGCGCGCGAGGGATGGGCGCGCCTCGCACCCATGGCGCTGGCCATCGGGTTCATGACCCTCCAGTTCTTCCTCAACCTCGGCGTGCTCCAGCGCTTCGACCTTTCCTACGCCTACCCCTTCCAGGCAGCGACGGTGATCTTCATCGTCATCGGCGCGCGCTTCTTCCTCGGGGAAAAGCTGTCCCGCCGGAACCTGCTCGCGCTCGCCGTGATCTGCGCCGGCGTGGTGCTGGTGTCGGGGTCGTGAGGCGCCTCACTTCGGCACGATGACCTCGGAAAGGAGGCGGTCTCCGGCCGCTGGAACCGGGAGGGCGGCGCGCCACTCGCGCCACGCGAAGGGAGAGATTTCGGACGGCTTGATCTCGGACCGACCGCCCCAGAACACATTTGTGTAGCCCACGGGCATGCCGATTTGGTCGAGGTGTGCGTCGATGGCCGCCTTGTGCTCCAGCACGCGGCCTTTGTCGGTGCCGTGGGCGACGGCCATGATGTTCACGTTGCCAAACTCCGGCCCGCCTTCGCGCCAGTAGCAGTGCGTGAGCACCTCGTGGCGGCCCACTTCGGCGCCGGCCTCGACTTCGCGGCCGGGCGGCACGGCCCAGTGGAAGAGCGCGTTGAAGCGCGTCACGCGCACGCCGCCGGCCGAGGGCTTCACGTGCTCAAGGAAAGTGGAGAAGCGCCCGACCAGGCCGCGCCGCTGCAAGTCCTCCGCCGTCGCGCAGAATTCTTCAAAGGACACGCCGGCCTCCTCGGCGCGCGCCCGCCACGGGTCGTCCGCGATCTCATCCGGCCGGAACTCGCGCTTGAGCGCCACGAGGACGCGCCACGTCCGCTCGTCCAGTTCCACCGTGCGCACCGGCATCATCCGCGCGGGCTCGGCGGCGCGCGCGCCCGGTTCCAGGTTCTTGCGGCGGACGTGGCCCACGCCGAGCGCGAAGATGCCGCGCGCCGGCATCAGGCGATAGGCTTCCGCACCGATGATCGGGGCCAGGAGGTCGCAGTGCTCCGCGAGCGTGGCCACGCCGGTGGGCACCTTGAGCGTGGTCCACAGCTTGTAGCGCGCGCCGGAGATCTGCGCGTCGGTCGAGCGGAGGACGACGTGGCCGGAAAACGGGTCGCGCTGGAACAGGTAGTCGAACGCCTCGTCCAGACGCTCGTCCGGCACGCGCCACGCCACGAGCGCGCCGGTGGCGAGGTTCGTCGCGAGCAACGTCTGCCGCACGCGGCGGATCGTCCCCGCCTCCAGCATCGCGCGGATGCGCTCGCGCACGGTGTCGCCGTCCACGCCGGAGTGCCGCGCAATCTCCTGGAACGGCTCGCGCACGAAGCCCGCGATCCGGTCCTCCGAGACGGCGAGGATGGCCGCGTTGACCGGGTCATGGTGCTCGACGGGCAGGGAAGAGAGAAGCATCGCGCGCAACAGGGCACGAGGTGGGCCGTGGATGCAAGCGAGGGCCGTGAATCGTGGCGTGTGCAACCGGATTGGGCACCGCGGCTGGCAGTCTCTCTACCCTATGTCACCGGCATGGCTTGGTGCGTCACCCACGATTCACCCTTCACCCTTCACGATTGCTCCATCCACCCGAGCTATCTCGCTCCGCTCGGTTCACCTCTGCCCCTCTCTTCTCTTGACCATCCCGCCTCCGCAGGCTAAACACCCGGCCCCATTTCCGCCCGCTCCCGCCGGACGCCGCCGTTCGTCTCCCCGGAATCCCGCGGGGGCGCCGCACGGCGTCTTTTTTTGCCCTCCAACTTCTCATGTCCGCTTCCGCCGCCGACCAGGTTTCCTACGTCATCGTCACCCCGTATTCGATCCGCAAGTCGCGCACCGGCGGCATCATCTCGCGCCTCCTGCAGCGCACGGGCCTGGAGCTGGTCTGCTCGCGGATGTTCGCGCCGTGCAAGGAGCTCGCCGAGGCCTACGCCGGCATGGCCGTGACGCAGTCGGACAACGCCCGTCACCGCGCCACCCAGGAGCTGATCGGCGACTACGTGCGGCGCAACTTTTCCCCTGATGCCTCCGGCCGCCGCCAGCGCGTGATGCTGCTCGTCCTGCGCGGGCCGGACGCCGTGGAGAAGGTCAAGGCCGCCGTCGGCCACATCGTCAACGAGCGCACCTCCGGCGAGACCATCCGCGACACCTACGGCGACTACCTCACGGACGCCGCCGGCAAGCCCGTGTATTTCGAGCCGGCCGTGCTCACGGCGCCCGACGCAGCCTCGGTCGAGCAGCATCTCAAACTATGGGCCGGGCATTCCGAGAAGGACGGTGGCCTGCTCGACAGCGTGCTTGCCTACCCCGACGGCTCGAACGTCGAGAAGACCCTCGTGCTCATCAAGCCGGACAACTTCCGCTTCCCCAACGCGCGGCCCGGCGGCGTGATCGACGTGTTCTCGCGCACCGGCCTCTCGATTATCGGCTTCAAGGTCCACCACATGAGCGTGGCCGAGGCGGAGCAGTTCTACGGCCCGGTGCTGCCGGTGCTGCAGGACAAGCTGCGCGGCTTGGCCGGCTCGAAGGCCGTGTCCGCGCTGAAGAAGGAGAAGATGTTCGAGACGATGGAATTCAACTCCGAGCTTGAGAAGCAGCTCGGCGACGTGCTTGGCCCCGCATTCGGCCAGCATAATTGGGAAGACATCGTCGGCTTCATGTCCGGCGGACGTCCCTCGCAGCTCTCGACCGAGCAACGCGCCAAGCCGGGCACCGAGAAGTGCGTGGCCATCGTCTATCAGGGCGTGGACGCGGTGAAGAAGATCCGCGACGTGCTCGGGCCGACCGATCCCTCCAAGGCCCCGTCCGGCACCATCCGCAAGGAATTCGGCGAGACCATCATGGTGAACGCCGCGCACGCCTCGGACTCCGCCGACAACGCCAAGCGCGAGCTCGGCATCATCGGCTTCGAGCGCGATTCCCTGCGCCCCCTCGTCGAGTCCATCTACGGCCCGCTCGGCTGAATCACCCATTTTGCCACGGAGGCTCGGAGATCACGGAGTTCAGATGACCTGATCTTTCTCCGTGCCCTCCGTGCCTCCGTGGCCCACCCCTCTACACTTCTAATTTCATCATGGAACTCGCCGCCCGCACCACGCACGTCACCTCCTCGCCCACCCTCGCCATCGACACCAAGGCCAAGCAGATGAAGGCCGTCGGCGAGGACGTGTGCAACCTCGGCACCGGCGAGCCGGACTTCGACACGCCCGAGCACATCCGCGCCGCCGGCATCGTGGCGATCGAGGAAGGGTTCACGCGCTACACGCCCTCGTCCGGCCTGGCCGAGCTGCGCGAGGCCATCTCCGAGAAGCTCAAGAAGGACAACGACCTCGATTACAAACCCTCGCAGATCATCGTCACCTGCGGCGCCAAGCAGGCGTGCATGAACGCCATCCTCGCCACGGTGAATGCCGACGATGAGGTCATCATCCCCGCGCCTTACTGGGTGTCTTACCCCGACATGGTGCGCGTGGCCGGCGGTGAGCCGGTGATCGTCGAGACCAGCGAGGCGAACGGCTGGAAAATCACCGCCGAGCAATTCGCCGACGCGATGACGCCGCGCACCAAGATGATCATCCTCAATTCGCCGAGCAACCCCACCGGTGCGGTGTATTCCCGCGAGGAACTGGAGAAGCTCGTCGAGGTGGCCGACGAGGAGGGTATCATCATCCTTTCCGACGAGATCTACGAGAAGCTCACCTACGACGACGTGAAGGCCGTGAGCGTGGCCTCCATCTCCCAGACCGCTTACGACCTCACCATCACCGTGAACGGCTTCTCGAAGGCTTACGCGATGACCGGCTGGCGCCTCGGCTACGTGGCCGCGCCGGAAAACGTGGCGAAGGCCATCGACGCGCTCCAGAGCCACATGACGGCGCACACCGCCGCGCCCTCGCAGAAGGCCGGCATCGCCGCGCTCAAGGGCGACCAGCAGGCCGTGGGCGACATGAAGGACGAGTTCCAGGTCCGGCGTGACTACGTGCATGACCGCCTCTCCAAGATGCCGAACATCAGCGTGGTGAAGCCCGACGGCGCCTTCTACGTGATGATCGGCATCGAGCGCACCGCGCTGACCTCGCAGAACTTTTGCGACAAGCTTCTCTCGCGGCAAAAGGTCGCCCTGGTGCCCGGCATCGCCTTCGGCAACGACCGCACCGTGCGCCTTTCCTACGCGACGAGCCTCGACGTGATCAAGAAGGGCCTGGACCGCCTGGAGGAGTTCCTCCGCTCGGCCTAGAAAATGCCACCCTTCAGGCTGGGCCAAAACGGCCATGATGGTGGCCAGCGGTCACTGCACCCGCCGAGCTGCGGCGCGGCTTGCTCAATAGCGGCTATGTGAGGTCCCGCTCTGAGATGCCGCCGAACGATTCAAGGTGTGCCTGAACAAAAGTTTCAAGGGATCGAGGAGACCGTCCGGTCAGACGGCGGAACACCTCGGTTGCCTTGCCGAACCCCAGGTTGTTCTTCAGCCCAATCGATAAGGCGGAGAGATGTTGAATCAGGTGCGGGTTAGGAGACTCCAGCTTGGGCAACTCCTGCTGCCAACGCTCAAGCGGGATGTCCGCATACTCGACGGGCTTGCCAAGCACTTGGCTAAAGACGGCGGCGACCTCCTTCACGCTCAAGGCGTCCGGGCCGGTGAGCAGCAAAGTTTCGCCGAGATGCGGCGCCGCCTCGGCCAAGATGGCGGCGGAAGCGTCGGCTACATCGTTCGCCCCGATCCAGGCGATCTTCCCTGCTCCCTGTCCGAACGGGAAATGGATGCGGCCTTTCTCCCGGATGCTTTCCGCGCACTGGCGGACCAGATTTTCATAGAAAAACGCCGCCCGCAGATGAACCACCCCGACTCCCGACCAGTCAAGCACCCGCTCGGCTAGCCAATGTTGCCGGGCTTGCGGGGACGGGCTTCCCTCCGCAGCCGGAATCATGGACAGGTCCAAGATGGCCTCCACCCCAGCGTCGCGCGAAACGGCGGCGAGATTCACGGCGGCCTCAAGCAGCCGGTCCTGGATGGGATAGGAAAAATACACTCGCTGGACGCCCGCCACCGCCGCCCGCAAGCCACGGATGTCCAGTAAGTCGCCAACGACCACCTCGATCCCCAGCCGCCGCAGCGACTCGGCCCGGTCATCGTCAGCGCGGACCAGAGCCCGCACCGGGAATCCGGCCGCGATCAGTTGTCTTGCGACCCGGTTTCCGGTGGCTCCCTGCCGCCCTGGGGCCGCCCCGGTGACAAGAATGAGTGGTTTCATGATGGCTTCCTTTTGGTCTTGCCGGTGCTCTTCACCGGGTTGCACGGACGCGTTGGAGGCGGCACGCCGATCCGCTGCGCCGTTGATCGCGGCTCGGCGCCTTGCGCTCGCCAGCCCAGCCGGGCGGCGAGATCGAGGACGCTTTCTTGTCCGCTCGGGCCAAGCAGCTCCCGGCACTTTTGCTGTGCCTGTTCCCAACTCTGGAACGCTTGCCGGAGGAGCGATCTCCCTTCGGCGGTGATCCGGATTGCCTTAGTCCGCCCCTTGCCGGCCAGTTGCTCCACCCATCCACTGGCCTCCATCCGAGCCAAGTCCCGACTGAGGGTTGACTTTTCGATCCGCAGGCGGCGGCACACGTCGGTTGGGCTGAGGGGCCCGTGTCGAGCGATCGGCACCAGGATGTTCACCAGGTTGGCGCTCACGCCGAGGGGACGGAACGCGTCGTCGTAGAGGCCGGTGATGACCCGGTTGAGGAGCCGGACCCGGACAGACATGCATTCGCAAGTCATCCGGTCCAGCCGTTCGTCCGAGAGCGTCGTTCCGGGCATCGAGAGTTGTATATACAACTCATCCCGCCGTCAAGGCCGGCATCCGGATTCCCTTTCGCCGAGCCAGTGCATCGCGGATGCCAAAGCAAAGAACCGACCCAAGTTCCGGAGGTCGGGCAGGATATGATTTGCCCCTTTGGCACCGAGGTTCTCCGTCCCGTCGCCAAGGCCGGCGAAACCGTGGCCGAGGGCTCGCGCCGTGCGGACGTCCCCGCGCCGTCACCGAGAAAGCCGCCCGCGACTTCCGGGCCGGCTGTGCTCATCCGAGCGTCTGTGATTGCCGCTGCCCGCCCTGGCTCTGGGACTGGCTCAGCCCCGACACCCACGTTTGCTCTGGGTCTTCGCTTTCCTCCAGCACCCAGGTGTCCTTGGAGCCGCCGCCCTGGGAGGAGTTCACCACGAGCGAGCCCTTCCGCAGTGCCACGCGCGTGAGGCCGCCGGGGATGATCGTGATGTCGTCCGGGCCGCCGTAGAGGATGTAAGGGCGCAGGTCCACGTGGCGTCCCTCGATCGCGCCGCCGCACCAGCTCGGCGCGCGCGAGAGCGCCACGACCGGCTGGGCAATGAAATTGCGCGGGTTGGCGATGATCTTCGCGCGGAACTCCTCGATCTCCGCCTTCGTCGCGTGCGGGCCGATGAGCATCCCGTAGCCCCCGCTCTCGTTCGCGCTCTTCACCACCAGCTCGGGCAGGTGCTCCAGGATCTGCGCGCGATCCTCTTCCTCGGAGGAAAGCCACGTCGGCACGTTCGGCAGAATCGGCTCCTCGCTCAGGTAGAACCGGATCATTTCCGGCACGAAGCGGTAGATCACCTTGTCGTCGGCCACGCCGGTGCCGAGGGCGTTGGCGAGGCTCACGTTGCCCTGGTGGTAGGCTTCCACGAGGCCCGGCACGCCGAGCATCGAGTCCTTCCGGAAGAACTTCGGGTCGAGGAAGTCGTCGTCGATGCGCCGGTAGATCACTTCCACGCGCCGCAGGCCCCGCGTGGTCTTCATGAACACGCGGTCGCGCTCCACCACGAGGTCGCGCCCCTCGACGATCTCGATGCCCATGCGCCGGGCCAGGAACGAATGCTCGAAGTAGGCCGAGTTGTAGATGCCCGGCGTGAGCAGCACCACGGCCGGCCCGTCGCCGTCCCCCGCCGAGGCACCCGCCGGGGCCACGCGGCGCAGGAGATCGAGGAGGTGCTGCGGGTAATCGTCCACCGGCCGCACCCGGTGCCGCGCGAAGAGCCGCGGGAACACCCGGCGCATGGCGGCGCGGTTCGTCAGCACGTAGGAGACGCCCGAGGGCGTGCGCGCGTTGTCCTCCAGCACGGAATACACGCCATCCGCCCCGCGGATGAGGTCCGTGCCGCAAACGTGAACATAGATTCCCTTCGGCACCGGGAAGCCCATCAGCGCCGGCCGGAAGTGCGCCGCGCTCTGCACGTAGTGCTCCGGCAGGATGCCCTCCCGCACGATGCGCTGCGGTCCATAAATGTCGGCCAGGAAGAGGTTCAGCGCGGTGATGCGCTGCCGCAGCCCCCGTTCGAGACGCGCCCATTCGTCGGCCGGGATGATGCGCGGGATGAGGTCGAAGGGGAAGATGCGCTCCGTGCCGCGCTGGTCGCCATACACGGTGAAGGTAATGCCCTGGGTGAGCAGCGACTGGTCGGCCATCGCCTGCTTGCGCTCGTATTCGCCGGGCCCCATCTCGGCGAAGCGCCGCTGGAGCCGCTCGTAGTGCGAGCGCGCCGCGCCCTCCGACGCGAACATTTCGTCGTAGAAGCCGTCGGTCTGGTAGGCGGAGAAGAGGTCCACGGGGGACAGAAACTCGAAACTCGAAGTTCGAAACTCGAAACAAGGCCGGAAAGGGGGAAGCGCCCAAAAGCGGGCAGGGCGTGCGGCCGGCGGGAGCTTTCGGTGCTTGCCGTTCTTTTCGGGCGCTGGTTTCGAGTTTCGAACTTCGAGTTTTTTTACAGCCACCCCATCGCTCGCAGGTCATCGCGCGGCTCGTCGAAGGAGCAGCTTCCGAACGAGGCGACCAATTTCCGCTGCGCCTCGACGCGCTCGACCGGCAGGCCGTGCGAGTGCCATGTGAACCGGCGGTCGTCGCCGCAGAAGCACTCCGTCTGCTCGTCGTTCAGCACGTCGCACAGCCGGCCGGCCGGCCAGCGCAGCTCGTGCGCGAAGACGGCCGCGCCGAGCACGTTGAGGAAACCGTGCATCTTCGTGCCGACCGCCTCCGAGTGGTGGCGCACCGGATGGTGGAGGCCGGCGGTAAACTTGATGGGGACGCCGTGCGTCGCCGAGAGCTCCAGCACCGACGCCACCGCCTCCAGCGAGGGGAACGCGGCCGCCGTCGTGCCGCCCGTGCGCAGCTTGAAGCCCGTGCCCTCCGCCGCGGCCAGCAGCGGCATCACGCGCCCGGCGTCGTCCGGCGCGGCTTCGAAGAACGGGCGCAGCCCCGCGTTCTGCGCGGCGCCCGCGGCCTCCGAGATCGTCGCGCCCTCCGCGTTCGGCGGCAGCGCGATCTCCAGTTGGTCCGCCTGCGCCCGCTCGCCGTGCTCGGCACGCCATCGCTCCGCGCCCGCCGCCGCTCCGCGCACCGCGTCGAGAAACGTTGCGGCGTCGTCCGTCTTCGCGCCGAGCACCGAGACCGCCAGCGGATGCTTCTTGTCGAAGAGGGGCAAGAACTCCGCCGCCTCGTCGAGGCGTCCCGCCGGCAGGACGAAGCGCCCCAGCATCCACGCTTCCGGCCCGCGCGCGTAGGCGGCGAAGGCGCGCAGGGCTGGCCCCAGCGCAAGCGAGGCCGGCGGGAACAGCCCGGCGTAGTCCACGGCGCGTGAGAGCAGCACCCGCGTGGCGGCGCAGGGGAAAATTTCGGAAGGTTCCACGCGCGCAACGGAGCCAGCCGGCCCCGTGCCGGCAACGACTATCCGATGGGCGGAAGCGCGCTTGCCAAGGCATGTCGCCAACGGATAGCTCCCGCATGAAACTCATCCCGGTGATACGGCCCGACGAGATCGAAGAGGACAACCTCCTGCCCAGCCGTAACCATTCTGCCCTCGCGCATCGACTCAGCGTGCTGCTTGACCGTTCTTGCGGTGATCGTTTCACGGTTCACCAAGCGCTTTCCTTGAAACTCGACGGCTGGGATACCATCCCGGACGTTTGTCAGTATCCGTCTGGCGTCCTGCCGCACGGGTGGCTGGACGACGATCTAGAGGTTACGACGCCGCCGGCCCTCGTCATCGAGATCCTGTCCGCACGGCAGAACCTCCAGCCCCTCGTGGACAAGGCCCGGGACTACCTCAAGCATGGAGTTGGCGCTTGCTGGATCGTGCTGCCCGCGGCGGGCGGCAGCCACACGGTCGGCGGTGGATCCGTCCGCGACGACGCCACCGGCATCGAGGTGTCGTTGGACGAGTTGTTCCGCTGATCACCGAGCGTCGCTCACAGCCCGTTGCCCGCGAGCCAGGAGTCCTGGTATTCGGGCTTCTCGACGTTGAGGGCGGCGTTGGTGAGGTGCAGCGGGTGGAAGGTGTCCACCATCACGGCCAGCTCGGCCGTTTCCTTCGCGCCGATGCTCGCCTCGGTGGCGCCGGGCTGCGGGCCGTGCGGCAGGCCGCTCGGATGCAGCGTGATGTCGTATTTCTCGATCCCCTTGCGCGACATGAAGTTGCCGTCGCAATAGTAGATCATCTCGTCGGAGTTCACGTTCGAGTGGTTGTAGGGCGCCGGGATGCCCTGCGGGTGGTAATCGAAGAGCCGCGGCACGAAGGAGCAGATCACGAAGTTGTGGCCCTGGAACATCTGGTGCACCGGCGGCGGCTGGTGCACGCGGCCGGTGATCGGCTCGAAGTCGTGGATCGAGATGGCGTAGGGATACAGGTAGCCGTCCCAGCCCACCACGTCGTGCGGGTGGTAGTCGAGGATGTGGCGCGTGAGGGTGTCGCGCGCCTTCACGCGCACCTCGAACTCGCCGCGCTCCGTGTGCGTCTCCAGCTCCCGCGGCGGGCGCACGTCGCGCTCGCAGAAGGGGGCGTGCTCGAGCATCTGGCCGAACTCGTTGCGGTAGCGCTTGGGCGGGGAGATCTGCGAGTTGGACTCGATGACGAAGAAGCGCGCCTCCGGCGTGTCGAGGTCCATCTTCCACGTCGTGCCGAAGGGGATCACGACGTAGTCGCCGTCCACGAACGGCACGAGGCCGAACTGCGTGCGGAGCGTGCCCTTGCCCTCGTGGACGAACCACACCTCGTAGGCCTGCGCGTTGCGGTAGAAATAGTCCATCCCCTTGGACGCGCGCGATACGCCGAGGGTCACGTCGTTGTTGCCCATCAGCACGCAGCGCGCGGAAACGGGGTCGCCGCCGGGCGGCAGCGGCGCGGTGGCGAGCGCGCGGTGGCGCAGCGGGCCGAAGTCCGTGTATTTCACCCCGGCCGAGCCGATCAGCTCGGAGCTCACCACGCGCGGCGGCAGGAAGTGGTGGTAAAGGATGGACTCGATGCCGTGGAACCCTTCGAGGCCCATGACCTCCTCGCGATAAAGGGAGCCGTCCAGCTTGCGGAATTGCGTGTGCCGCTTGCGGGCGACTTGGCCGATTTGGTGGTAATACATGGCGGGGGAGAAGGCTTGGAGTTGGACGAGTGCGCGCGGCAAACCGTCGGCCGGCGGGGGATGCGCGGCCGGCGAGGTGGCGCGGGGAATAAAAACCCTTCCGCCCGAACCGGCCCGGGATCAAGCCTGCTTCCCGTCGCGCGGCTGGTCGATGATGCCCAGGCGCGGGGGAGGGGTGAGGTCGTCTGCTTCCTGCCAATCGATCCGCGAAAGCGGAGAAGACGCGCTACGATCCGCGTTGCATGCCTTCCCGATCCGATCCCGCCGCCGCCATCACGAAGCTCGCGAACGAGGGCGCGCAACTGCTCCAATCGAACCGCGCGAAAGAGGCCGGCAAGCCGCTGCGGGCGGCGCTGGCGAAGTCCGAAAAAGCCTTCGGCGAGATCCATGCGACCACGGCGGAATGCCTCAACAACCTGGGCGAATGGCATCGCCTCCAGCAACAAGGTGAGGAAGCGGAGCAGTGCTACCGGCGCTCGCTCGCGATCCGGGAACAGTTGGACGGCTCCGACTCGCCGGCGTGCGGGCCGGCGCTGAACAACCTCGCGTTGCTCATGCGGAAAACCGGCCGCCTGGGGGAAGCGGAATCACTTTACCGGCGGGCGCTGGATCTCTGCGGGCGCACCCACGCGCCGGACGACCTCCAAGTCGCCAGCGTGATGAACAACCTCGGGCAAGTCCTCGCGCACACCGACCGTCCCGCCGAGGCGGAGCCGCTGATGCGCCAAGCGATCCAAATCTTCGAGGCGAAGCTGGGCGCATCGCACCCAAACGTGGCCATCGCGCTGAACAACCTCGCCCACTTGATGGGGCGCCTTGGCCGGGCGCGCGACGCCGAGCCGCCGGCGCGGCGCCAGGTGGAGATCTTCGAGGAAGTCTTCCGCGCCACGGGCGAGCAGCATCCCTACCAGTTCCCGGCCCGGAAAAGCTACTTCGACCTCCTGCTCGCGCTGGGATTTCGCTCCCGCACCGCGCACCGGCGCCTTCGCGCGCTGGTCGAGGGCGCCGATCCCGGCGAACTGCCCGCGGCCGACCCCACGCCCGGCGGCCAGCCGGACTTCGACGCCCTCTCACGCGCCGCCAACGCGCCCAATGCCGAGATGGCAGCCAAGGAAACGCTGTATGCGGCGGCCTTCCGCCTTTCCGCGTGGTTCTTCATCGCCCGCGGGACGCTCCCAAACGTGCAGCCCTACGTCGCAGCCAACCCGGCAGTGGTGGACGGCGTGCCGATGCTCAAGGCTTTCACGGACGCCGATCGCCTGCATCTCTTCGCGCGCGACAACGCGCTGGCCGATTCCGACGGCGGCGTCCAGATCCTCGCCTTCCCCGTGGCCACGATTGAGCCGACCCTGGAAGGCATCGCCGCCGGGGGCATCACCCACGTGCACTTCAACGCGGACGATTGCTCGGACGGATTCTACTCGCCGATCCGCCAGCTCCCGGTCATCCGCCGGCACCTGGAGGCGAAGGGTCTCCTTTGATAGACGAACGCGGAACGCGCGGATCGAAGTCGAAGTGGCCGTCCGCGTCGGGCGTCGTCGTCCCCAAGGTCTGAGTGCGGTCCGCTCGGCCCCTCGATTCCTCGATTCCTCGCGCAACGCGGTGAACCTTGGGCGTGAAGGGATTTTCTAACCGCCGATGAATCCCCGTGGAAGCGCCGCGATCAGGCGGGGAGCAAATGCTCCGCCGCGCCCTGAAACGCGCTGTGGCTCGGAGTCTCGGACCGGCTCGGCGCCAGCATTTCCAGCTTAGCCACCCGCGCGGCCAGCGCGTCCTTCGCCTCGCACAGCGCGACCACCACGTCCTCCAGGCTGCCACCCTTGGCCAGGGCCTGGAGCACGACGGGATCGTGGCGCAGGCAGCGGGCAAAATCGGAAGACGGAACGGCGGAATCGAAGGCGAACATGCGCAACGCTAGCACGGCTGGGTCGCAACCCACGGGTGCAGACCGGACGCTTTCGAGGCGGAACAGTTCCCGGGAAAGCATCGCCACCAAATGCTCGCCGCAGCCAGCTTCCGCTCGGTCGCAACGCTGCCTACACGCACGGTCGCTTGCGGGCCGCCGGGCCGATGAGCCAAGGGATCACGCATTTGGTCATGGTCGTTGTTCCTTTGCCGCGCGGGCGGGTTTCTCCTTGGTCCGACCGGGCACGCGCTCGGCCGGAGGCGGGGCTTGCAGCCAAGCCAGCAACGCCGCCGCTTCCGCGCGCGTGACGGCCTCCGCCGTTTCCGGAGAGCTTTGCAGCCGCGCCGTCGCCTCGGCCTTTTCCCCGTGGGCCAAGCGCAGGGCGATGCGGGCCAGCTCCACTTCGAAATGCTGGCCCGGCAGATCTTCCTCCCATCTCAGCATGCAGGGCTTTCCTTCTCGGTAATCGACGCTCATGGCGTGGGAGAAAGCGAGCGTCCCCCTGCGCGCTTCCAGTTCGCCCAGCAACTCGTCCGCCCGCTCGAGCCGGCCGAGGCTCAGCGCGCCCGCGGCCGCGAAAAACCGCAGCGCCATTCCGGCGGGCCGGGCCGGGTCGGCTCCGGCCAAGGCTTTTTCCGCCGCGGCCAATTCCGGTTCGGTCCAAGGCGTGTAGCCCGCGATGATGCGCTCGCTCAGCGCCGCTTCCAAGAAGGACCGCGCGGTCCCCTCGTCGTCGTTCCGGACATCGAAGGGAGCCAGCGCCTCGGTGAACGCTTCCGAAACGAGGCGGATCCATTCCTCCGATCCCTCCAGGTTGATCTCGGCCCGGCTCCGATGTTTGAATTGCAGGTAGGTCATGCCATGCATGCGGCGGCGGGATGGCAGGCCCTTGGCCCTCCAAAGATAAATCTCCGGGCAGCCGGCGGTTTCCGCGGCCTGCAGGCCGTGGCGCGCGTCGCCCCAGGTCTTGGTCTGATACGAGTCGTCAACGTCGTAGTCCGGATCGCGCGGAGAGCTCTGGGCGTGAAACTTGGACTTGGGCGCGGGAATCGGCGAGAACCGGATCGGCTTGACCGGGGGCGGGGGATCTTGCGGCTTTCCGTCCGCCCCCCGCCGGTTTCGCACCCGGCTTGCCCCGTCCTCGTCGATGGTGGACCCGTCGGTCAGCGGCCCGGCGACGGCTTTGCCGGTGGCCGCGGCGAGCGCCGCCAAATACGCGCCCGCCATCGCATGGAGGTCGATCTCACCGGAGCGAACGCGGCGACGGGCAAACCAGAAGGTGAATTCCTTCTTCACGGGACGAGGGGAGGGAAATCAAAAAAGAAACGCCGCTGCCCCTCGCCCCAGCGCGACCGCCTGGCCCGCCGCGACGGCCGCGCACAGCAGGAGCGCATACACCGGCAGCGCGATGCACTGGGCCTCGTAGCGGTTAGCGCCGCCCCGGAGCGTGAGCGCCGCGAGGAACGAGGCACCGCTCGTTCGCGCGGACCTCCACGCCGTCCACCACAGCAGCCCGGCCAGCCCCGCTTCCACGGTCGCGCCCGCGATGATCCAGCCGCCCCCGAGCCAACGCGCCGTCTGTCCCGCCCCCACCGCGAGCCCGATGCCGAACGCGAGCACAAGGAAGGCTTGGAACGCCATCGCGAGG
>CALMOL010000349.1 GCA_937871685.1 uncultured Verrucomicrobiota bacterium | reverse complement strand
CCCCGGCCGCGGGCAACGGCGCCGCCGCGGAGGCGCCGCCGCGGACGGCCACGGGCACGGTGCCGGTGCGGCCGCCCGCGGCCTTCAACGACATGTTCTACGCGAACGTGATGGCGCATTTCTACCGGGGCGAGCTGGGTCGCATCATGGCGTGGCGCCAACGCCTGGATGTGACCACGACCTGGGCGATCACGGGCACCACCACGATCTTCACCGTGGCGTTCACGGTGCGCGAGGTGCCGCACATCATCTTCTTCTTCAACCTCGCCGTCGTCACGATCATGCTCTGGATCGAGGCGCGCCGCTATCGGCACTACGATGCCTACCGCGCCCGCGTTCGGATGCTGGAAGCGCACTTCATCCTGCCGGTGGTGATCCAGAACCGCGAGCCGCTGGAGGGCGAATGGCGCAAGCTGGTCGCGCAGGACTTGATCCTGCCCGTTTACAAGATGTCGCGCCTGGAGGCCGTGGCCCAGCGCGTGAAGCGAAACTACGTCTTCCTCTACGCGCTCATCCTCGTGGCGTGGACGGTGAAGATCATCATTCACGCCCCGCCTGGCTCCGGCGTCGCCACGCTCAAGGAATTCTATGCCCTGATGGCCGTGGGCCACCTGCCGGCGTGGGCCACGGCCACCTGCTTCCTTTTCACCGCGCTCGGCCTCGCCGCGGTGCTTGTCTGGCTGCGCTGGCACTCCGAGGGAAGCCTCATGGACGCCCCCGAGCGCGAGCGCATGAAGTGGAGGCTGTGACCCCAGGGACGGCCTTGCGCCTTGCTCCGCCCGCGCGTCCCCTTATCTTCCCAAGGCCATGCCCGAACGCACCCTCACCCCGCTCACCTACGACTCGAAGGTCGAGGGCAACGTCATCTACACCCGCCTGGACGCGGCGATGAACTGGATGCGCAAGAACTCGCTCTGGCCGATGCCGATGGGCCTGGCCTGCTGCGCCATCGAGCTGATGGCGGCGGCGTCCGCGCGCTTCGACATCGCCCGCTTCGGCGCCGAGGTGATGCGCTTCTCCCCGCGCCAGGCCGATGTGATGATCGTGGCCGGCACCGTGACCTACAAGATGGCGCTCGCCGTGAAGCGCATCTACGACCAGATGCCCGAGCCGAAATGGGTGATCGCGATGGGCGCGTGCGCATCCAGCGGCGGGATGTATCGCTCCTATGCTGTGCTCCAGGGGGTGGATCGCATCATCCCGGTGGACGTTTACATCTCCGGCTGCCCGCCGCGGCCCGAGGCGTTGCTCGAAGGTCTCATGCGCCTCCAGAAAAAGATCGAGACCGAGTCCTCGTTCCGCGACCAGAAGCGCGAACTGCTCGAAACGCTGGGCTGATTCCATTGGTTCCGTCCGTCGCATTCGTCCCATCATGACCCTCGCCGACGCCGCCCAGCGCTTCGCCCAAGCGCATCCCGCCGCCCGTCGCGTGGACTTCCGCGGCGAGACGACCTTCGCCCTCGCGCCTGGCGAAATAAAGGATGCTCTCTCCTTCGCCAAGGACACGCTGGGCTTCGACTTCCTGACCGACGTGTCGAGCGTGGATAACTTTGGCGACGAGCCACGCTATGAGGTGGTCTATGAGCTTTACTCACTCGCCGAGCGCATCCACCTGCGCCTCCGTTGCGCCCTGACCGAGGATGAGGCGGAGGCCGCGGCGCTGCCCACCGTGAGCGACCTTTGGAAGACGGCCGATTGGCACGAGCGCGAGATCTACGACATGATGGGCATCCGCTTTGGCGCCCATCCCGACCTTCGTCGCATCCTGATGTGGGACGGCTATCCCTATTTCCCGCTGCGAAAGGATTTTCCCCTTGAGGGCAAGGGCTCGGACGTGCCCGAGGTGGCCTTCACCGCGCCCGCGCCGCTGGCCGGCGGTCCCTTCGTCACCACGGCGACGAACGACATCTCGCCCGAGCGCGAGCCGCGCGCGAAGGACTTCGGAATGCGCGAAGGCTGAGCGGCCGACCGCAAGCAGCCGGACGCTGCTCCTCGCTGGAAAGTCGTCGCCGAGCCGGAAAGCACCGGGGCTGGCGGAAGGTTGCCAGTGACCGGCAAACCCGCCACGGTTCACCGGAACCGCCATGGCCTACGCTCCCGGCTTTCTTCACGACGTCTTCATCTCCTACGCCTGCGCAAACGATCCGCACGGGACTGGGATCATCGGCACGGTGGCGACCCTGCTCACCGAAAAACTGGCTGCGGAGGGCCTGCGGGGCGAGGGGGAAGGAGACGAGGTGGACGTCTTCTTGGATCGCCGCCGCCTGACACACGGCGCTGACCTCACCGACCAAGTGCTCACCGAGGCAAGGTGCAGCGCCGTGTTCCTTGCCTTTCATTCCCCGGCCTATGACGCTTCCCCGTGGTGCCGGCGCGAGGCGGCGGAGTTCAGCGCAAACTACGACGGCAACCGACGCAACCTCGATGGGCGCCTCTTCGTCGCCTCGCTGGACAAGCGGTGCCTTCCGACGAAGTCGAGCGCGGAAGCGCTGCGCAGCCGGCTTTTCGTCCCTTTTTTCTACCTCAACCGGGACAAGCAGGATTTTCCGTTCCTCCCCATTCACGCGGAGCAGGACGAGCCGCGCAACCCCGTCGGCCACTCGCTCAGCGAGGCGGTGAAAATGCTTGCGAGCGAGATCGCCGACACCCTCCGAACGATGCGCAAGTCGCCTCCCGCACGACGGATTTTCCTGGCGGACACGTCGCCCGCCCGGTCCGCGCAGGCCGAGGACATCAAGAGCTGGCTCGGGCAGAAGCAGGCGATGGTGCTGCGCGCTTCCGGCGGCGCGGAGGGCTGGCTTGAGGAAAGCCGCGGGCTGATCCGGCAGGCGGACGTTTTCGTGGACGTGCAGGAAGCTGTCCCTTCCCCTGTTGCCCTCGAGCAGGGCCGGCTGGCGGACGAACTGCAGAAGCGGCGCGTGCGCTGGGTGCCGCGCGGGGAACTCGGCGCGGACGCGGTCCTGGCGCTGCCCGCGGGTATCGAGCCCATCGAGGAGCCGCTGGAGAACTTCAAGGCGGCGCTTCTCCAGCGTCTTGGGCAGCGGAGCGCGGTCTTCCGGCCCGCGGCGGAAGCGTTCAAGGAAGCGCTGCGGGCGGACCCCGCCGCGGACCCGGTAGGAAGCGCCCTGGTGCTTCTGGTCGGCGCGGAGAAGGACAAGCCTCACGTCGCCCAGGTGCAGCGGAAGCTGGCCGAGATCGGCTGCGGCTGCGACGCGTTCATGGCGGCGGACCGGGTTGCCAAGCCGGACAAATGGAAGGCGCAATTAAAGGCCCAGCTCGCCCTCGGCCCAGCGGGGGTGGTCTTCGTGGACGGCGACTGCGACGCCTCGTGGGCCGACCAGCGCCGGCGCGACCTCTTCAAGTTTCTGCTGCCCGACGTGGCGCCGGGGGCGCGGGCGGCGCTCTGCGTGTTCCCGCCGCCGGACAAGGAACGCTTCTATCATCCGCCGCCCGCGCTCGTGACGCGGCTGGCCGACACGGAACTCGACCGGCTGCGGGACGTCCTCTTCGCCAAGCGCGGCTGAATCGCCATGCCCGCGCCGCCCCTGCCTCCGGCCCCGTATCCCGGCCTGCGCGCCTTTCGGCCGGAGGAAACCGCCATCTTCTGCGGCCGCGGCGAGCACCGCGCGGACGTCCTCGACCTGCTCCGAGAAGCGCGGTTCCTTGCGGTGGTCGGCGCGAGCGGATCGGGCAAGTCTTCCCTCGTCCTGGCCGGCGCGCTGCCGGACATCCGCGATGGCCAGCTGATCGGCGTGCCGGCCGGCGCGGCCCGCGTCGTTTCCGCGCAGCCCGGCTTGCGCCCCTTCGCCAACCTCGCCGCCGCCCTGGCCGGCGCGCTGCCGCGGCCGGCAGCCGCCGCCGGCACGGAGGCCGCGCGGTGCATCGAGGACTTCCTGCGGCGCGGGCCGCTCGGCTTGGTGCAGGCGCTGGACGCGGTCGGCAACGATCCGGGCCGCGCGCTCGTCATCGTGGTGGACCAGTTCGAGGAAATCTTCCGCTTCTCCGACCTGGGGACGACCCGGCTGGCGGCGGAGGAGCGCGCCGAGTCCGCGCGGATCCTCCTGGATGGCACGGACAACGAGGCGCAAGCCTTCGTGAGCCTGCTGCTGGAAAGCGCGGAGCAGTCGCGGCACTTGGTCTATGTGCTGCTGACGATGCGCTCGGAATTTCTCGCGCGTTGCGACCAGTTCAGCGGCCTGCCGGAAGCGGTCAGCCGGAGCCAGTTCTTGACCCCGCGCCTTGATCGCCAGCAGCTCGAGCAGGCCATCGTGCGGCCGCTCGACCTCTTCGGGGCCAGCATCGCGACGCCGCTGGTCCGGCTGATTCTCAACCAAGTCTCCACCGGACCGGACCAACTGCCCCTCATGCAGCACGCGCTGGCTCGGACGTGGGAGCGCCGCGTGGTGGCCGGCGGGCCGCGAAGGCTGGAAACCCAAGATTACCTCGACGCCGGGGGCCTGGCGGAAGCCCTCGACTGGCACGCCGACGCGGTTTGCGCCGAATTGAAAAAAGGCCGCTCCATCGGCGAGGCGAGCGTCGCTCGGTTTTTCCGGGCCCTCGCGCATCATCCCGGCGCAGACGTCGCGCCGGTGCGCCGCCCGGCGCGCATCCGGCAGATCGCGGCGGAAACCGGGCTGGGCGTCGCGGAAGCCTGTGCCATCGCCGACGCCTTCCGTGCGGAAGGATGCCACCTGCTCATGCCGCCGCGGATCAAGGCCCCCGTGCTGGCCGAGGACACGCTCCTCGACATCTCCCACGAGAGCCTGCTGCGCCAATGGAAGCGGCTGAAAGGCTGGCTCGACGCCGAGTGGCGCCAGCGCCGCCTGGCCGAGGAGCTGTCCCGGGCCATGGAGGAGTGGCGGCGAAGGCCGCGCCGCCGCGGCGGCGCGTGGGAGCGGCGCTTCCGCCGTTGGAAAATCGCCGGCGAGTCGGTCGCGACGCGTCTCTACCACGAGGCGGAGCCGATTTTTTTCGGGCGCGACGCGTCGCCCGCGCTCCCGGCGTGGGGCCGGCGCTATGGCATTCGATGGTCTCGCCTTCGCACCTTTGCGGGGGCTGCCTTCCGCTGGAAGAAGACCACGGCCTTGATGAGCCGCATGGGGGCCGGCTTCACCATCCTCACCGCGCTGCTGGTGCCCGCGGTCGTGTGGGCTTTGGTCGAGCGTTCGAAGGCGAGGGAGCAGGCGCAAATCGCCAAGGCCGCGGGCGAAGAAGCGAAGAAGAGCGCCGCCGCCGCCCTGGTCAGAATGACGGAAGCGGTGGACGAGCGCGCCCGCGCGCAAGCCGACGCCAGCGCGCAGAGCGGCGCCTTCCGAAAGCTCGCCGAGCGCTTTCCGAGCGCCTTGGCAGACGTGCCAGAGCTGCGCGGATTTCTGCCGGCAGCCGAGCCGACGCCCGTCGGACCCACGGCGCCCGTGGCCGCGCCCTCCACACTGGCAGCGCCCGTGGCGTGGGAAGTGTCCCCGGTGCGGCGCTTGCCGGCGAAACCTGCGGTGGAGCTGTTCCGGGACGCGACCACAGGCAAGCTGCGCTTGCTCTCGGGCGACAAGGGACTGCGCAGCACGAGCAGTTGGACGCTGGCGGGCGCGACGCTCGATCCCGACCTCCTTCCCTTCGAAGCAACGTGGCTCATCCGCGCGGCAGACGCTGGCATCGTTGCGGCCTTCGCGGGCGACGGCCAAGTCCACGCCGTCACCGGCGCCGGAAAGTCCGTTTCCTCGGGGCGGAGCGCCGAGGCGATCACCGCGGCGCAGCCGGTCACGCTGGGCGGGCGGCCGTTCGTGCTAGTGGGCACAGGCGCGGGCAACGTTGGCCTGTGGGACCTGACGCCCGGAGTCCCGCCGGCAATCTTCCCCACCGGCCGCAGCGGCATCGTGAACGCGGTGGATTTCCACGCGGGGACGAGCGCGGTGCTGGCCTCGGGAGACGCTGGCTGGGCCGGGGTGTTTTCGCTGGAAGCCGGCGGAACGCCGGGCGGAAAAATCACCATGCCGGGAAAGGTGATCGCATTTCGAGCGCCGGTGTCAGGGGCAAGCTTCCACCCGGGCGGCCAGGTTGTCCTGATCCCCACCGGTTCCCGGGCACTCGTGTGGCCGGTGGGTGGAAAAGCACCCGCGCGAGGGCTGCTGCACGACGCGTTGGTGCGTTTCGCGACCTTCAGTCCCGATGGTGCGCTGATCGCCACCGCGGACATCGGCGGCCGGGTCTGCCTGTGGTCTTTCCCCGGTCCGAGCGACCAAGCCGTCCAGCAAACGGGAAGTGGTCCGTCCGAGCCGGTCGTGCTCACGGGCCACCGCGGCGCGGTCACTGCGCTGGAATGGTCGCCCGGCGGGGAATATCTCGTGAGCGGCGGCGCCGACGGCCTGGCGATCGTGTGGCAGCGCGCGCGTTCCCGGCAGGATGGCAGCTTCCAGGGGTTGCCTTATCTCCTGCCGCGCCACGAAGGCGGCGTCTCGAGCCTCTCGGTCAGTCCCGACGGACGTTTGGTCGCCACCGCGGGCGCGGACCGCCGCGCCCGGGTCAATCCGCTGCGCCCCGAGTCGCGCGGCCGGTTTCGGGTGTGGCCTGGCAAGGACACGGCCGGCGGGGGCGACCTCGCGCTTCTCTCGGAGAACGACGCTGGCTCCGACGAGTTCGGGCGTTACTTTCTCGCCGAGGCCCCGGCGGGAGCTCCGCCCGGACTGGTCGGTCGCCTCGATCCCGCACAGCGTTTCATCAACGCGCGGTGGGAGTATAACTTCACGCCGCGCTCCTTGCTGCGCACGACCAAGGTGCTCGTGCGCAAGGTTGGCCCCGACGGCGAGCCGACGGGGCCGGCCGTGGAAGCCCAGCCCGTGGATTGGGGCCCGCCCGCCGCCACGGGTTATGATTTCGATCTCTCGCCGGGCGTGCAGAAAGCGCTTGGATTAGCCGAGGGCGAGGTCATCCAAATGGAGATTCCGCTCGTGCCGATTGGACAAGAGAAGAGCGGCTTCGCCGCGCCGGCCGCTCGGTGAAGACGGGCCTTTCCCCGCCGCGTCGTCACCGGCTCCACTCCAGCATCCGCAGCAGGGGCATCTCGGCGCGCTTGCGCAGGTCCTCGGGCATCGTGATCTCGGGGGCGCGGTCGCGCAGCGCGTTCCGCAGCTTGGGCATCGTGTTCATCTTCATGAACCGGCAGTCGGCGCACGCGCAGTGGTCGGTGGGGCCGGCAATGAAGATCTTGCCCGGCACCTCGCGGCGCAGGCGGTGCAACATCCCGCTCTCGGTGACCACGATCAGCGTGTCGGCCGTCTGCGCCTTGGACCAATGGACCATCTTCTCGGTCGAGCACACCTCGTCGGCCAGCAGGCGCACGGCCAGCGTGCACTCGGGGTGCGCCACCACCGGCGCGCCGGGATGCTCCTCCTTGATGCGCTCGATGGAGCGGCGCGTGAACTCCATGTGGAGGTAGCAGTTGCCCCGCCACAAGTCCATGTGCCGGCCGGTTTGCTGGATGACCCACTGGCCGAGGTTTTGGTCGGGCACGAAGAGGATGTTTCGTTCCTTCGGGATGCGGTCCACGATCTTCACCGCGTTGCCCGAGGTGCAGATCACGTCGCAGAGCGCCTTCACGCCGGCCGAGCAATTGATGTAGGCGACGACGTAGTAGTCCTTATCCGCGTGCTCGCGGAGATACTTCTCCAGCGCGGCCGGCGGGCAGGACTCCGAAAGCGAGCAGCCGGCTTCCATGTCCGGGATGAGCACGGTCTTCGACGGGTTCACGATCTTCGCCGTCTCGGCCATGAAGTGGACGCCGCAAAACACGATCACGTCGCCCGCGGCCTTCTGCGCCTCGTAGGAAAGGCCGAGCGAGTCACCCACGTAATCCGCCACCTCTTGGATCTCGGCGATTTGGTAATTGTGCGCGAGGATCACGGCGCGCCGCTCCTCCTTGAGCCGGAGCACCTCGTCGCGGCTCAACGGTTGACCTCTGAACTGCTCGGCGCGGGCCAGCATCGCCGCCAAGCTCGGGATGAACTGTAACACCGCCCCGGCGGGCAACGGACGCCCGGCCAA
>CALMOL010000348.1 GCA_937871685.1 uncultured Verrucomicrobiota bacterium | reverse complement strand
GTCCGCGAATGCGGACGTGCCGCCTGAAGATCCCTCCCGGGTGGCCGCCGCCCGCCGAAAAAGTCAGAGGCGGCACGTCCGCATTCGCGGACAGAGCCGCCTCTACAACCGGAAAGCAAAACGGGCCGGCGTTTCCGCCGGCCCGCTCGATGATGGGCACACAGTAAAGGGATCGGCCTCAGGCCGGCGCGAGGCTCGGGGGAAGGTCCGGCCCGAGGTCCACGGGGCGCAGCTTCTCGGGGATCTTCACCGGGGGTTGGTTGGACTCCGGGAGCTTGGGCGGCCGCGCCTGCGGGGGCGACTTCATGCTGCCGGTCTCCACGATCTCGCGGGTTTGGGAGCCATCGAGCGTCTCGTATTCCAGCAATGCCTTGGCCAGGATTTCCATCTCCCGGCGGTGGGCCAGGAGGATCTCCTTGGCCTTCTGATAGGCCTCGTCGATCAGGCGCTTGACCTCGCCGTCGATGGCCTGGGCGGTGGCATCGGAATAATCGCGCTGCCGGCCGAGGTCGCGGCCGAGGAACACTTCCTCCTGCTGCTCGGTGTAGCCGACCATGCCGAGGCGCTCGCTCATGCCCCACTCGCACACCATCTTGCGGGCGATGTTGGTGGCGCCGCGGATGTCGCCGCTCGCCCCGATGGTCACGTCGCCAAAGGCGATTTCCTCGGCGACCCGGCCACCCATGGCGACCACAATCTTGTCGAGCAACTCGTTGCGCCGGAAGGTGAGGCGATCCTCCGCGGGCAGCCACATGGTGGAGCCGAGGGAGGGGCCGCGGGGAATGATGGTGACCTTGTGAAGAGGATCGGTGTGCTTGAGCTTGAGCAGCAGAATGGCGTGGCCGGCCTCGTGGTAGGCGGTGTTTTCCTTTTCCTTCTCGGAGATCGCCATGGAGCGGCGCTCCCGGCCCCAGCGCACCTTGTCGCGGGCCTCCTCGAAGTCGGCCTGGTTGATGCCCTTCTGGTTCTTGCGCGCGGCGATGAGGGCCGCCTCGTTCACCACGTTGGCCAGCTCGGCGCCGGAGTAGCCGGGCGTGCCGCGGGCGACCACGGCGAGATCCACGTCGTCGGCGACCTTCACCTTGCGGGCGTGGACTTTGAGGATCTCCTCGCGGCCGCGCACGTCGGGCAGCGACACGATCACCTGCCGGTCGAAGCGGCCGGGGCGCAGCAGCGCGGGGTCGAGCACGTCGGGGCGGTTCGTCGCGGCGATGATGATGATGCCCTCCTGGGCGTCGAAGCCGTCCATCTCGACGAGCAGCGCGTTGAGCGTTTGCTCGCGCTCGTCGTGCCCGCCGCCGATGCCGTGCCCGCGATGGCGGCCCACGGCGTCGATCTCGTCGATGAAGATCAGGCACGGCGCGCTCTTGCGGCCCTGCTCGAACATGTCGCGCACGCGGCTCGCGCCCACGCCGACGAACATCTCCACGAAGTCGGAGCCGGAGATCGAGAAGAACGGCACGTCCGCCTCGCCGGCGATGGCGCGGGCGAGCAGCGTCTTGCCGGTGCCGGGCGAGCCGACCATCAGCACGCCCTTGGGGATGCGGCCGCCGAGCTTCTGAAACTTCTTCGGGTCCTTGAGGAACTCGACCAGCTCCTGCACCTCGTCCTTGGCCTCCTCGACGCCGGCCACGTCCTTGAACGTGATCTTGTTCTTGTCGCGCGCCATCATCTTGGCGCGGCTCTTGCCGAAGTTGAGCGCGCCCTTGCCGGCCATCTTGATTTGCTGGCGGAAGAGGAAGTAAAGCAGCAGCAGCAGCAGGAAAACGGGCAGCAGCGAAACGAGCATCGAGCCCATCACGCTGGACTCCTCCTTGGGGTTGGCCGTGTAGCCCGCGGAGCTGAGCTTGGCTTCCAGTTCCTTGTTGAACTGGAGATACACCGGCGTGCGGAAGGGGGCCACGGTGCCGTCGTCGCGCGTATAATGGCCGGCGAGCACCTGCGTGCCGCGGCCGACCTCGATGAGCAGGTTCAGCGGCTTGGCGCGGTCCACGACGAGGCGCTTGGACTCGACGACTTGCAGGAGCCGCGCGTAGGGCATTTCCTCCGCGCCCGCGTTGACGCCGCCGCGGAACATCAGCGCGCCGCCGATGAGCGCGCAGGCCACGGCGAGCAGCATGAGGCCGCGCCAGTTGAAGTTGGGGTCCGCGCCGTTGCCGGGAGGGCGATCGCCATTGTTGGGGCG
>CALMOL010000347.1:11409-11813 GCA_937871685.1 uncultured Verrucomicrobiota bacterium | reverse complement strand
CTATTAGTCAACGTATTATCAGACGCTGTCGGAATCTGGAATGATGGTCACATGACCGACGAGCTCCGGGATGACGTCGACGACCACGTGGCGCGATGGGCGACGTTCTGGAAGGACAACCCCACCTTCGCGCCCGACGGCTCCTATTCCGGCCCGACGCTCTCGCCGCCGATGGGCCAGCCCGTGCAGAAGTCCTACCGCGACTGGAACACGAGCTACCCCGAGAACTCGTGGCAGATCACCGAGCCGGCCATCTACTACCAGGCGGCCTACCTCCACCTCGTCTCTGACTTCGTGCGCCCGCCGCGCTTCGCCGACTGGGTTGCCGGCAACGGGCTGGCCGGCGCGAACGCCGCCGCCACCGCCCACCCCAGCGGCGACGGCCTGCCCACCCTCCTCAAATA
>CALMOL010000347.1:0-11399 GCA_937871685.1 uncultured Verrucomicrobiota bacterium | reverse complement strand
AAATACGCCCTGGACCTCGACCCGTACGCCGCCACCCTCCCGCCGCGTCCGACCGTCCAGACTTACCCGGTGGCCGGCCAGCCGCAGGCTTTCCTGAGCATCACCTTCACGCGCCAGTTGGGCGCGGTGACCTCCGGCTACTATGTTGAGGTGACCGGCGACCTCTCCCAGCCCTGGACAACCGTCTGCTCCGCTGTCTTGGGCGAGCCTGCCACCGGCCTCGGCTTGGTGAGCGAGGTGAACAACGGCCCCCTCCACACCATCACCGCGCGCGACACCGTGCCCCTCGGCGGCACTGCCCGCCGCTTCCTGCGCCTCCGCGTGACCGGCCCCTGAGACGGCTTGTCATCAACGCATCTTCTTTGGATTTCGTCGGTCCGCCCCGGAGGGGCAGAGGAATGGAGTCGGTGGCGCCAGCCACCGGAATCCGTCTCCTCTGAAGCCCGCCCCGGAGGGGCGGTGGAGGAAACATGGATTGAGGTCCACTGGGCGGGTTCTTCCAGCGCCGCTCCGGGGCGCAGAGCTAGGCGAGGCTGGTTCGGTGGGGCTCCATTCCTCTGCCCCTCCGGGGCGCGCCGAGCCCCATTTCTTCGCAAGCACGGGTGGGTGTTGGCTAGCCCTGAAGCGCCTGGACGAATTTGGTCGGTGACCGGCACTTTCCTTCTGGAGCTGGATAAACTTCGTCCAAGTTTAACGGGGACCTCATCTAAAGTTGGATGACCTTCCCCGTTAAAGTTGGATGACCCCTCATCCAAGGTTGGATGTCCCCCCATCTAACCTTGGACGACTTTCGTCCAACGTTGGACGAACTTCATCTAAGGTTGGACGACTTTCATCCAAGGTTGGACGGATCTCGTTCAACCTTGGAGGCCACCCCATCCAAGGTTGGATGATCCCCGTCCAACCTTGGATGAAAGTCGTCCAAGGTTGGATGAGTTTGGTTCAACTTTAGACGGTTTCCGTCCAACCTTGAAGGCGACCCCATCCAACGTTGGATGCCCCTCGTCCAAAGTTGGATGAAAGTCGTCCGACCTTGGACGACTTCCGTCCAGCTTTGGATGGGATTCATCTAAACTTGGATGGCATCGCTCTGAGCTTGGACGAGGGCCGTCCAAGGGTGGATGACCGGTATCCGGCCGTGACAGAGGCCAGTCCGACCGCCAATGGCTTCGGTCCATCCGCGGCTGAGAGCCAAGAGGACTCTGATGACGACCGACTACGTCAGGGCCGTCGTCGCCCGGGTCTTGCGCAGGAAGGCCTGCGAGAAGAGGAACAGGATCGCGAAGATCACCATCGAGAGCGCCGCGGCCCAGCCGAAGCGATACATCCCAAAGGCCGCCTTATACACGTAGGAGACGAGGATGTGCGTCTGGTCGGCCGGCTCGCCGCCGTTGGTGACCAGCCACATCACGTTCACGTTGTTGAAGGTCCACACGATCCCGAGCGTGATGGCTGGGATCATCACCGGGCGCAGCATCGGCAGCGTGACGTGGCGGAACTTCTGCCACGGACTTGCGCCGTCGATGTCGGCCGCCTCGTAGAGGTCATCGGGGATGGACTGGAGCGCGCCGAGCGCCACCACCATCATGAAGGGGAAGCCCAGCCAGATGTTTGTGCAGATCGCGGCCGAGAAGGCGGTCCACGGCTTGGTGAGCCATTCCACCGCCGGCAGATGGAGGAACTGCGTGAGGAACAAGTTCACCGCGCCGTATTCGTAGTTGAACATCCCGCGCCACGTCAGCGCCGTGATGTATTGCGGCAGCGCCCACGGCAGGATGAGGACCACGCGCCACCACGCCCGGCCGCGCAGGAACTTCTGGTGCAGGATCACCGCGAGGAACACGCCGATCACGACGTGGAAGGAGACGTTGATCACCGTCCAGAGGACCGTCTTGACGAGGATGGACCAGAACGCCGGGTCCGAGAGCACCGCGCCGTATTGCTGCGGGCCGATGAGGTGCCAGTCGCGGATGTGCGCGAGGTTCGCGTTCGAGAAGGAGAGGAGGACGTTGTAGCAGAACGGAAACAGCACCACCGCGAGCACGAGCAGGATCGCCGGCCCGAGCATCAGCGCGAGGAACCAGCGGTGGCGGGGAGAGTCGGTCATGCGGCGGGTGGAAGCGTGGAGCGGGAGCGCGCGGGAGTCCAGGGAGGGATAAGTTGTTTGCCGGCGAGTGCGGTGGCACGCGCGGAGGCGGTCGCGCTCGGTGGTGCCGCGAAGCGGCTCGCGGAGTGCGGCAGCTTGCTGCCGCCTTCGGGGGAGCAGCTTGCTGCGACCAGGGTCGTCAAAGACGGGCTGCCGGAGGCAGCTGTATTTCGGAAGGGCCCCGACGGCAGCAAGCTGCCTTGACCCGGGCGGCAGCGAGCTGCCGCACTCCGCGAGCCGCCTTCGGCGGCACCACCGAGCGGATTACTCGGACGACGCTCTCCTCACGGCGCTTTCACCACCACGAAGGAGCGCACGCGGCCGCGGATGATCGAGAGCAGCACGTCGCGGCCGGCGGGCAGGCTGGAGCGCGCTTGGTCCCAGTCGCGCACGCTCGTGATCGGGGTGTCGCCGATCTCCTCGATGAGGTCGCCTTCCTCCAGCACTTCGGCGGCGGGGGAATTCTCGGCGAGGCGATGCACCACCACGCCACGGACGTTCGCCGGCAGGCGGAAGCGGGACAGGAGCTGCGGAGTGGCCTCGATCACCACGATGCCGGCGAGCGTGCCGCTGTCGGCGACGGCCGGCGGCGCGGGCTGTCCGGGCTGCGGGCGCGCGAAGGGGTTCGGGAGGCCGCGGCGCGGGTTGGTGCCGGGCGGCTGGCCAGGCGAGGGGGCGCCGGGTGCGTTGGGATTGGGATTGGAGCGCGCGAGGAAGTCGGCCGGCATCTCCTTCACCGTGACATTGAGCATTTCCGGCTTGCCGGCGCGGACCACCTCGATGGGGATGGCGTTGTCCACGCCGGCCTCGGCCACGCGCTCGCGCAGCTCGGGCACGGCGCGCACGTCCTTGCCGTTGAACTTGGTGATGACGTCGCGCGGCTTCATCCCGCCGGCCTCGGCGGGCGACCCGGTGGCGACCGCGGCGACGAGCACGCCGCGCGCGTCCTTGAGGCCGAGATCCTGCGCGGAGGCGGGCGTGATCTCCTCCAGCGTGACGCCGAGATAACCGCGGATGACGCGGCCGTTCTTGAGGATGCTCTCCAGGATGCGCTTGGCGGTGCTGGACGGGATGGCGAAGCCGATGCCCTGCCAGCCGCCGCCTTCGCGGGAGGCGAGGATGGCGGTGTTGATGCCGATGAGTTCGCCCCGCACGTTGATCAGCGCGCCGCCGGAGTTGCCGGGGTTGATGGCGGCGTCGGTCTGGAAGAGCTCGCCCTGGCCTTCCTGGCCGCGGCGTCCTTTCGCGGAGATGATGCCGCGGGTGAGGGTTTCCTCGAGGCCGAAGGGATTGCCGACCGCGAACACATTCTCGCCGACCAGCACCTCGTCGGAATTGCCCAGCGCGAGGGGCCTCACTTCGGCGGCGTCGATCTTGAGCACGGCGAGGTCGTTGTCGGGCGCGGCGCCGATCACGCGGGCGGCGAACTTGCGGCCGTCGTGGAGTTGCACCTCGATGGCGTCCATCTCGGCAATGACGTGGTTGTTCGTGAGGATGTGTCCTTCCTTGGACACGATCACGCCGGAGCCGAGCGAGCGCTCGATGCGGCTTTGCTGCTGCGGGGCGCGGCCGCGGCCGAACATGTTTTCGAGCAATTCCTGGAACGGATCGCGCATCTGCCGCGCGGCGCGCTGGGTGGAGATGGACACCACCGAGGGGATCACCGCCGCGGCCAGCTTGGTCTGCTGCTGGGAGAGAGCGGCGAGGACGTTCACGTCGGCCAGGTTGATGGCGGGGGCGTCGGCCGCGGTGAATTGCTCCGAGCGGCGCTGGAGGCCGGGCGCCTCGCGCCGGGTTTTCCACACGTAGAGCGCCGCCACCGCCGAGGAGAGCAGGAAGACGAAGAGGATGAACTGGGCGAAGCGGCGCATGGGTGACTTTGATTCGGGGGGACGATGGGGAGTGCGCGGCCGGCGGAAAGGAGAGTGACGGGGAAAAGGTTCAAGCTTCAAGCCTCAAGCTTCAAGGAACGCCGAAAGGAGGAAGAGCTGAAAGGAGCAGGGCGCCTTTCCCCCTTTTCGGCTTTTCCTCCTTGGCCGCGCTTCCTTGAGGCTTGAAGCTTGATGCTTTCTCCCCCTTCCGCCGCCCTGCGGCGGTCAGGCCTCAGTCACCGCGGCGCTTTGGCGCGCTTCCAGCCAGGATTTCCACGGGGCGTGCGCGGGGCGCCTCAGCTCGGGGTCGGCCTCGATCATGGCCGCGGCGGCGGCGCGCGCCTGGCGCATGAGCGCGGCGTCCTCGATCAGGTCGCCGAGGCGAAGGTTTGGCAGGCCGCTCTGGGCGGAGCCGACGAGGTCGCCGGGGCCGCGGCGGCGCAGGTCTTCCTCGGCGATCTCGAAGCCGTCGGTGGTTTGCTCCAGGATGCGCAGGCGCTCCACGGCCTCGCGATCCTCGGTGAGCAGGATGCAGTAGGACTTGTGCGCGCCGCGGCCCACGCGGCCGCGGAGCTGGTGGAGTTGCGCGAGGCCGAAGCGCTCGGCGTTTTCCACGAGCATGAGCGAGGCATTGGGCACGTCCACGCCGACCTCGATCACGGTGGTGCAGATCAGCGCGGAGATCTCGCCGGCGCGGAAACGGGACATCACGCTTTCCTTCTCGGCCGAGTCCATCCGGCCGTGGAGCAGGGCGCACGGGTGCGGCGCGAGCATGGCGGACCAAGCCTCGAACGAGGCGGCGGCGGCGCGTGCGTCGAGCTTCTCGGACTCGTCGATGAGCGGATGGACGAGGAACGCCTGCCGGCCGGCGGCGAGATGCTCGGCGAAAAACTTGGCGGCCTCGGCGCGCTTGGACGCGGGGCGCACGGCGGTGATGATCTTGCCGCGGCCGGCGGGCAGCTCATCGAGCACGCTGAGGTCGAGATCGCCATACACGGAGATGGCCAGGGTGCGCGGGATCGGCGTGGCGGTCATCACGAGCACGTCGGGCGGCGCGCCGTTCGCGTCCGAGAGACGCGCGCGCTGGCGGACGCCGAACTTGTGCTGCTCGTCCACCACCACCAAGCCGAGGCGCGGCAGGAATTTTCGCGCGCCATCATAGAGCAGCGCGTGCGTGCCGACGACGAGGTCCGGCTCCGCATCCTTCTCCGCGCCAAACCATTCCCCGCCTTCGGACGCGCGCGCCGAGCCGGTGCGCAGGGCGATGCGCAGGCCCAGCGGCGCGAGCCAGCGTTGGAAGGCGAGGTAATGCTGCTCGGCCAGGATTTGCGTGGGCGCCATCAGCGCCGCCTGCGCGCCGCCCTCCGCGCGCTCCAGCATCGCGGCGAGGGCCACGAGCGTCTTGCCGGAGCCGACGTCTCCTTGGAGTAGGCGATTCATCGGGCGCGGAGAGCGCAGGTCATTGCGGATTTCCTCCAGCGCGCGCGTTTGCGCTCCGGTCGGCTGGAACGGCAGCGACGCGAGGAAGCGCCCCGCCAGCGCGCCGGCATGGGAGGCGCGGGCCGGTCCGCCGCGGGCCGACCGCTCGCGCCGCCGCGCGGCCACGATGAGCTGGAGGCCGAGGAATTCCTCCAGCACGAGGTGCCGCCGCGCGTTGTGCAGCGCCTCGCCCGAGGTCGGGAAGTGATAGTCGCGCAGTGCTTGCCAGCGCGAGAGCTGAGCGGGATCGAGGGCGGCCGGCACGAGCGTGGGCACCGCAGCCATCGGCACGGCGGCGAAGGCGCGCCAGACCATCGCGCGGATCACGCGCGGCGTGAGGCCCTCGGTGGCGCCGTGGATCGGCGCGAGGCGGCGCGTGTGGATGGTGGACTCCTCGTCATCGCGCAGGATCTCGCTTTCGGGGTGGTCAAGGACGATGCGGCCGCCATGGCTTTTCGGCTTGCCGAAGAGGACGGCGCGCGAGTCCACGAGGAAGTTGCGCTGCATCCACGGCAGGTTGAACCAGCGCGCCGTCAGCTCGCGCGAGAACACATCGACGGATTCCTCGCGCAGCGTGACCTCGACCATCGAGCGCCCGCCGCCCATGCGCTTGAGGTTCGACTTGGAAACGATGCCGCACACGCACACCGGCTCGTCGGAAGGTTCCGCCGGGAAGCGCGGGAATTCCCGCCGGTCCTCGTGCCGGCGGGGGAAGTGCAGGAGCAGGTCGCCGATGGTCTCGACCCCGATGCGGGCCATCTGCTTGGCGCGCGCTGGCCCGGCTCCGGAAAGGTCAGTGAGCGGCGAGTCGAGGGTCAGCATCCGGGCGGCCGGGAAGGTGCCACAGGGCACGGCGCGTGGCGCGGCCATGTGCGCATTATTGACGGAACAAGCCGCTGGAATACGCTCGGCCGATGGAAGCCATCGCTGAAAAGTTGGAAGCCAAGCTTCAGGAATGGGCACCGGCGACTTCGCAGCGCGTCCGGGTGCTCGTGGATGAGATCATTGAACTGGCGGACAACGATGCCTTGGACATCGGACGCTCCCGGGCGGTCGAGCAGGAAGTCCTGGATCTTCTCGATGGACCCGCGCCCCGGTGAGGTTTGGCAGGCGGACTTTGGAATGGCCGCCAAAACGCGTCCGATGGTGATCGTGTTTTAGAGTGAGGAAGTTCCGCCTCTTCTCGCACCCAACTCGCGCAGGAATTGCCACTGCCGCGCGGTCTCCACGGCGCCGGGCCGCCGGCTGCGGACGCCGGCCAAGGCGGCCTCCGGCGTAAGCCCATTCGCGATGAGGTAGCCGGCGATCAGCGTGCCGGTGCGTCCGATGCCGGCCTCGCAATGGGCGGCGACGGCATGGCCGAGAGCCCGCTGCGCTTCGACGAACGCGTGGAATTCTCGGAACTGCGCGAGGGTTGGCGCGCTGCCGTCCGCCAGCGGCAGCAGGTGGCAGGCGAAGCCAGCGTCGGCATAAACGCGCGCGAGGCCGGGTGCTTGGAGAAGGGGGACGATGGCCCGGATGCCGGCGCGCCACAGGGCGGGAAGCTCGTCGGGAAACGCGTCCCGGGCCGCCCGCGGCGAGTGCCAGCGCTGCGGATGGATGAAGGGCATGGACATCCCGGCGAGCACGCCGGGGATTACCCACCACAGGTCGAGTTGGTTGGAATTTCTCATTTCCTAGCCGCGGGAATTCACCCGATGAGCCAGCGCGCCAGCAGCGGGTGGAGCAGCGCGCCGAGCATGGCGTTGCCGGCCATCGCCAGCGTGGCGAAGGCGCCGCACACGCCATCGACGTCCAGCGCGCGGGCCACGCCGTTGACGTGCGAGCAGCAGCCCATCGCCAGGCCGCGCGCGCGGCGGTCGCTCACCCCGAGGCGGCGCAGCAGCCAGGGGCCGAAGGCCGCGCCGGCCATCCCGGCGGTCAGCACGCCGGCCAGCGTGGCGTCCAGGCGCGCGCCGGTCTGCGCGGCCACCGCGAGCGCGGCCGGCGAGGTGAGCGATTGGAGCGGGCCGGCCAGCACCACCTCGCGCGGCATTCCGGCCAGGCGCAGCGCGGTCGAGTTCACCAGCGCGCCAAGGACCATGCCCGACACGAGCACCAGCAGGATCAGCGGCAGGCGCGCGGCGAGCAACGCGCGCAGGCGATAAACCGGCACCGCCAGCGCGACCAGCGCCGGGCCGATCACCCAGCTGATCCAGGCGGTCGCGGCGCGGAATTCCTCGTGGCGGTGGCCCATCCACTCCACCGCGACGATGAGCAGCGCCAGGGCGAAGAGCACCGGGTGGAAAAAGGGCGAGCTGGTGCGCTGGTAGAGCCAGCGAGACAAGGCCCACGCGGCGACCGTCGCGGCGGGCCAGAGAAGGAAGGGAAGCATCGGAGGGCCGAGAGCGGAGGCCGAGAGGATGGAAGATGGAGGATGGCAGGGAGCGACCAGAGAATTGGGATCACTCCGCCGCGCGCATGGCCGCGGCATTCTCGCGAATTTCGCGCTGCTCCTCGTCGGTGAGCGGGCCGGGGTCTTCCGCGCCGCCGGGCTGGCGAGCGAAGAGCACCTGCGACACTCGGCCGACGAAGAGCAACCCCAGCAGCCAGCCCAGCGCGGCCAAGCCGCCGTAGATCAGGCCGTGGCGTTTCCAGAACTCCAGGTCGCGCAGCGCCCACACGAAGAGCGGCAAGAGCCACAACGGAATCAGCGTGAGCAGCAGCGCGGACGCGTCCTCCACCCATTCCATCCGCACGATCCTGGCGGCCAGCAGCGCGAGGAGAAGGAACAGGCCGATCATCGCCCCCGGCACGAACAGGCCGAGCGCGCCGCGCAACGCCTCGCCCGCGAGGAAGCAGCCGGCGCACAATCCGAAGCCAAAGAGGACGCGGGCGGGGTAAGGGAGTTTCAAGCCGCGAAAGTTTGGGCGGAGAATGAAGGCTACTTCACCTCGAGGACATCGGCATGACTTTCGGGTGACCTCGCCAAGTCTCTCGCCACGTAGTGGTAGGCCAGCCATTCGTAGTGCGTCAGGCCGGCCGCACGGGCGAACCATTCAGCCGCTTCGAAGCATTCTTCCTCTTCCGAGGGCTTCGGCCGAAGACGGTTGCGCGCTTCGGCGAGCGTCTCGGGATCCGAGAACAGCCGGCGCAGCGTGGGTGATTGAGTGGCGTAGTCGGTGATTTGAAGCGCTGGGTCCCAGCCGCATTCATACGAGCACGCACGGCTCGTCTTCTCGAAGATGACGAAACCCCATCCGTGGTCCTCGGCGTGAAAGTAATGCAGCAAGAACCCTTCGTTGCAGCTCGCGATATGCGGGTCCGGTTTGAACTCGCCACCCTCGGCCAGAAACGTCACCCAGCCGTTGACCGGTGGAAACACGAAGCCCCGCAGCTTCGCGCGGCGCAGCAGCTCCGCAGCATCCTCCCGCCGCTCGCTCCGCAGGTGATAGCTTTCGCTGAACTCACTCATGCCCGACAGGAGAATCGACGAGCCCTACGGCGGTCAAGGCTGCGATGATGTCGACCGGAAGGTCAGCGACTCGGAGTTCAGGCAGTAGCGCAGGCGCGTGGGCGGCGGGCCGTCGGGGAAGACGTGGCCGAGGTGGGCGTCGCAGCGGGCGCACACGATCTCGTCGCGCACCATGCCGTGGGTGCGGTCGGTGCGGGTCTCGACGTGGTCGGCGATGGCCGGTCGGAAGAAGGAGGGCCAGCCGGTGCCGGAGTCGAACTTGGCGTTCGACTCGAAGAGCGGCAGCCCGCAGCACACGCAATCGTAGGTGCCGTCCTGGTGGTTGTCGTGGAAGGCGCCGCAGAAGGGCGGCTCGGTGCCGGCGCGGCGGGTCACGCGGTATTGCTCGGGCGTGAGCTGGGCACGCCACTCGGAGTCGGTCTTCGTGATCTTTTCCATGAACGAAGGCTGTTCTCCTCGTTCGCAACCGCCAGGGAATTTTCCGACATGAACACGCGGCGAAAGGAGAAGCCGAGAGGACGGAAGATGGCGGATGGCAGGGGCGCTCCCTCCCGGTGGGGGCACGCTCGGCGCGAGGAAAGCTCCCTGCCATCCGCCATCTTCCATCCGCTCGGCCCTTCCCCTCAGCCTCTCGCCTCCATCGCGCGTTGCACCTCGCGCAGGAGTTCGGACACGCTGTAGGGCTTGGTCACCATCCCGACGAAGCCGTGCTCGCGGTAATTGGTGAGCACCGGGTTCTTGAGATAGCCGCTCGCCACGATGGCGCGCACCTTGGGGTCCAGCGCCCGCAGGGAGCGGATGGTGTCCATTCCGTCCATGCCGCCGGAGGGCACCGAGAGATCCACGATCACCAAGTCGAAGGGCTTGCCGGCGCGCAGCGCGGCCCCATAGAGGCTGACCGCCTCGCCACCCTCCGCGGTGCATTCCACCTCGTGGCCGAAGGTTGAAAGCAGTTCGCGCAGCAACTCGCGGATCAATTCCTCGTCGTCCATCACCAGGATGCGCCGCCGGGTGAAGCCCGCGGAGGTGTCCGAGGGCGCGGGAGCAGACGGCGGCGCGGGCGGGATCATGGGCAGCGACGACCTCCGACCCTTGGGAGGGGGCGGCGAGGTGAAATGTGGCGACGCCCGCGCTGGTGCGGGGGGTGAAAGGAGACCGGCGCGGATGCCGCCAGGCAGTTTTCGTGGCCGCCGGGGCTTTTCAAGCGAATGATACGCGCCGCGCGCCGCTGCCGCCTGCATGACGGTATTCCTCGACTGCACCTCCTCTTGCAAATCGCCGCTCAACACCGGCGTGCAGCGCGTGGTGCGCTCGCTCCACGCCGCGCTGGCGCGCCAGGCCGCGGTCCATGGTGCGACGGTGACACCGCTCATCTGGAGTGACCGGGAGCGCGCTTACTGCCGGCTGGGACGGCGCGAGCGCGGGTTTCTGGAGCGCCCCTTCGCGCGGCGTCCCGCGGCGGCGGCGGAGCCAGAATTCGCCGCAAACCCTTGGCCGTGGAGCAAGCTGCTGCGCGCGCTCGGCCACCGCCGCCGTCGGCTCGACCTCGGCGCGTTCCTGCGGCCGGGCGACGTTCTGTTCGTGCCCGAGATCTTCCAGGACCGCCGCACGGAATTCCTCCCGGCGCTGCGTGGAAGGACGGCGGCGCGCCGCGAGGCGCTCTTCTACGACGCGATTACCTGGCGCCGGCCGGACCTCTCGCCGCCGCGGCGGCTGGATGGCTTCTTCGCCTACCTGCGCGCGTTGGGCAGCTTCGGGCGCGTAACGGCCGACTCCGCCGAGGCCGCCGGTGACCTGGAGGCTTGGTGGACCGAGCACAAGGTGGCCGACGCCCCACGCCCGGTGCCGGCGCGCGCGCTCGGCGTGGATGGCCGGGGGGGCGCGATCCGCCTGCCCGCGAGCGAGCCGCCGCCAGGCCGCCCGGCCTTGCTGTGCGTGGCCACGCTGGAGGCGCGCAAGAATCACCTCGCGCTGCTCGCCGCGGCCGAGATTCTGTGGGCCGGCGGCGTGGATTTCTCGCTCGTGCTGGTCGGCCGCACCACGCGGCACTGGGGCGATCACGTCACCGGAGCGATGGACCGCCTTTGCGCGGCAGGCCGGCCAGTGGAATGGCGGCGGCACGTGGACGACGCAGCGCTGGCCGAGGCGTATGCGCGGGCGCGGGCCACGGTGTTCCCGTCGCTGGTCGAAGGTTTCGGGCTGCCCATTTACGAAAGCCTGTGGCACGATCGCCCCTGCGTGTGCGGGAACGCCGGCGCGATCGCCGAGGCGGCCGCCGGCGGCGGTTGCCTGCCGTGCGACGTGCGCGATCCCGCCGCGCTGGCCGCGGCAATGCGCGCCGTGCTGGAGGATCAGGCGCTCCACGCGCGGCTCACGGCCGAGGCGCGCGCGCGAGTTTTCCCGACGTGGGACGTGTATGCCGCCGCGCTTTGGAAGGAGTGGGCCACAT